>CAYNWI010000446.1:0-2205 GCA_964400825.1 uncultured Anaerolineae bacterium
ACCTGGATGCAGCGGTGGCCTATATCCGAAAGCGTCGGCGTCCAGATGATGCAGACCGTTTCTTCGCCCTTGGCTGGGACAGTGACCGGCCGTGGGTTGCCTGCCGCGGGGATAGTGTTAAAGCCCAGGCCAATGCCGAAGTCAGCCATCTCGAACTCCACCATGACCGTCTTGGGCACGTTGGCGTCGTTCACGATGGTCACGCAGAGCTTGGTGGGGATACCCATCTGAACAGGGTAGGGATCAATGGTGATCTCTTTCTGAGCATAGGACTTTTCGTTTTCGTAAAATGGGAAGTGCACCCAACACTGGCAGGGGGTCGTGGTGGGTGTGGGAGTGACGGTTCGCGTGGCGGTCGGGGTGCGGGTGGGCCAGGAGGTGATGGTGGGCGTGGAGGTGGGTGTCGGCCCGGCGGTCAAGTGGAGACAGATACAGTCAATCGCAACCGAATACCCCAACCCAGTTGACACCTTCTGCGAGACAAACTTGAGCATGACAGTCCGCCCAGCGATGGATGCCAACTGACCGGGTGTCAGGTCAACCAGGATAGAAGAGGGAGTCTCTTGAGCAGGATCAAACTCGAATAGGCGCACCAGTTCCTGGGTGCCTGTGGCGTCGTAGAAGCTAATGATGAACCGATCGTTCCCGGTAGGAGGTTCACCATCCATGGCCCACCGCGCGAGGGCGAACTGCAGAATCACGAAGGTCCCGTCAACAGGATTGGGCGGTATGGTGATGAACTGCCAGAGCTCCTCATGCACAGTTTCGCCTTGATCGCCTTCGAAGACGGCGGAGTAGTTGCCCTCCAAGCCATCGCTGCGGATGATGGTGTGCCCAGCACTGCTCGACGACTGCCACTCGGCCGTGCCATCTTCGAAATCCTCATTGCGGGTGTAGTTGGGAGAAGGACACTCACATGGCTCGGTCGTTGCCGTAGGCGTAGGCGTCGGGGTCCGGGTGGGCCAGGTGGTGATGGTCGGCGTGGGCGTTGGCGTGCGGGTTCGGGTGGGCGTGGGCGTCGGTGTGCGGGTCGGTGTACGGGTAGACGTGCGGGTGGGGTAGCGGGTAGTGGTTGGCGTGTGGGTTGGCGTGGTTGGACCGCAATTGATGGGAATGGGGTGCTCCTGGACATGCTGAACGACCCCGCTGCAGGTATCGCAGATGATGATCTGTATCGTGTACTCGCCCGGTTCCGCATCACAGGGTATGGGCAGGGTGAACATGAAGGCGTCGGTCTCAGTGCCGTAGATCGTCTTGGTTTTCGAGTCGCTGACTAGGACACCGCCTTCGGGTTTGAGGACTCTGATCGTGACCGTGACCTCCTGGCCATAGTACTCGCTAGTATCTACTTCCACGCCCACATAGCCATTGGAGCACGGCGGCCAGCAATCGGGGGATGCCCACCAGTCTTCTTTCCAAACCTCGCCACACTCCTCCTCACAGATCAAGTCCCAGTACAGAGTCTTCTCCAGTTGCCACTCGCCGTAATCCCACACATAGAACTCCGTGTGCCAGGTGCCCGGATAGTATGTCATCTGCGAGCAGGCGATCGAGTAATAGCAATTCAACGAATACGAACTCCAGTAATCGTAGCCGTAGTCGTGAGGATCGTCTAGCTCCCACTGACATCCAGTGCCGTACTGGGTGCCGTCAGGCCGGTAGATTTGGGTTTTGGCGTAGCCCCCCTCCGTCACATTGTAGAGCACAGCAAGGTTGTTGATTTCCTCGTCGCCGCAATAGAAGGTGTCTGTCTCACCGATGCAGGTAGGTGGGCTGGTAGACCAGTCTAGATCAAGACAGGTCTTGGCATAGCCCCATTGATAGTAACTGCCGGTTAGAGAGGGGGAGGTAGAGTCGAAGACTGCTCCGGCTGAATGATGGCTCTCAGCGTGCAACTCGACATTCTGCTGAGGTGTTGGGGTCGGTTCAGGAGGATAGGCAGACGCTGGCAGATTAAACAGTAGTATCGCCAACAACGCTGCTCCCAAAACCAGAGCAATACCCCCAACCCTGAACCAGGTCTTAGTAAAGATTCGCTGGTTTTTCATATCTTTTCCTCCTTGTCACCCAGTGGTGACTTTACTAAAGATGTCGAACAGAGTGCCCGACATCATAAAGAATAAATGGCCTCCGAGAGTTGGAGGCGCTGCCCCGATGGCTCCAAGCGTCTGATAAGTGGCGATATTCTACCAGATAACTTGTAAG
>CAYNWI010000447.1:0-2190 GCA_964400825.1 uncultured Anaerolineae bacterium
GCCGACGTCTGGCTCAACCTGACCACCCTGGCCCGCCTGGTGCGAGAAGCTACCGCCGCCACAGGGGTCTAACCTGAAACTCCCTTTGATAGTCTCCTGACTCCCACTACGCCTCGCAGACCCTATTCTGCGTGGCGCGTTGCTCCCTGCCTGCTCACCAAATTCTTGGCCGCCCGTGCCCCCCACAGCCGCACAGTCACCCCTCCCCATCCCCTGCCATCCTTTTAGGGCTTCTGCTTCGAAAGCCCGGCAAGGGCGTGACTGGCAAAGGTGGACGAAAGATAGTATAATTACCTCGGAGGGAAAATATGAGAAGTTCTAGGAGCAAAGGGTCGCGGATCATGTTCTGGGTGGTAAGCTTGCTGGTGGTCTTAAGTATGGTCTTGAGCCTGATCGTGATGATGGTACCCGAACCAAAGCAGCCCACGCCCACGCCGCTTCCGAGGATAACGCCGATAATGCGGCCTACTTCCACGCCTACGCTGACGCCCACCCCAACCCCCACGGCGACGCCTACCAGCTCATAGCCGCCTGGTGGTCATCAAATCGGCTCACGTTGCCGCAGTGACAGCGACCACAGCTTGAATGATCTGTGACTCTCTCACCTGACGAAGAACCAAAAGCCAAGCGCTCCAAGAGCTAGCAGTGCCAGCATCATCAACGCTACTACCAATAGGCCGATCCGAGTGGCTGAGATACCGTATTGTGTACGGTAGGGATCAACACCAGGCGGTAGCAGAAGTTGGGCGACGGTCTCCCGACCGAGCCCTTTTCGCCTCGGTCAGAGACCTCAGCGAACGATACCTCAACATCTCCCTTTCGCAAGCGTAGATTGCCAGGCGAATAGAGGGCCTACCTCAATCTCATCTTGACGAGCAGCAACACCCCGATCACTATGAGGAGAAAAGGTATTGTCGCCACAACAGTCCACGTGGTCGGCGCAGTGATGTCAACTCCCAGCAAGAAGGCGAGCAATCCAAGCCCCGCGACCACCAGTCCTACCACCATGCTTGCCAACACTGCGTATTGGGCAGAGGGGGCGCCGTATCGTGTGCGGTAGGGATCAACGCCAGGCGGCAGGAGGACGTCTCTGGTACGAGCGCTACGCGATCGCTTGAAACGCACCCTTCTATCATCAAACTTCTCCAGCATCACCCAGCCGGCTCGGGCTTCCTCTTCGATCAGTTTTCGCAGAACCTCCGGTTTGCGAAAAGCGGCAGATTCGGATCGGACAATCTTGAACTCCCAGCCGTTGCCCAGGTCATCCTGCGTGTATCCGGCCATGTCTTCCTCCTCCTCAGCGATCATCATTCTCCGACGTTTTGCGGCAGCCGCCGCTGCAGCACCACCAAAAGCCATCTCAATACCTCCTACTCTTTCATCAGCCCCTCGCGCCAGGCGTAGACCGCCGCCTGGGTGCGGTCGGAGAGGTGGAGCTTCCCCAGCAGGTTGCTGACGTGGGCCTTCACCGTGCGCTCGGTGATGACCAGCTCGGCGGCGATTTCGGCGTTGGTACGGCCCTGGGCGATGAGCCGCAGCACCTCCATCTCCCGCGCCGTGAGACCGGCGGTCGGATCGCGGCCCCGCGCAGGCGCTGTTACCTCGTCCATCAGCCGCTGGGCGATGCGGGGGTGCAAGCTGGCCTCACCCCGACTGGCAGCGTGGATGGCGTCTAGCACTGTCTCCCCGTCGGCGTCCTTGAGCAGGTACGAGAGGGCGCCGGCCTTGATGGCGGAGAAGATCAGCTCGTCCTGGGCGAAGCTGGTCAGCACCACCACCTGGCTGTGAGGGCTGATCTGGCGGATGTGGCGAGTGGCCTGCACGCCCCCTTGATCCACGGGCTCTGTCCCCGGCCGCAAGGGCAGCACCAGGTCCATCAACACCACGTCGGGCACGTGCTCGGCCACGCCCTGCACAGCGCTCTGGGCGTCGCCCGCCTCGCCCACGATGGCGATTTCCGGATGCGCGCTCAGGAAGTAGCGCAGCCCTTTGCGCACCACGTCGTGGTCATCCACCACGAAGACGGTGATACGTTCAGGGTCAGAGTCAATCGGTGACATCGATTTGCCTCGGTTCCGCGTGAAACGAGACGTAATCCGTAAAACGTAAAACGTGAGAACAGCTTGATTACGTTTTACGCTTCACGTTTTACGCCTGCTTCTCAGACTGACTCACTGAGACCGGCAGGCT
>CAYNWI010000448.1:0-2184 GCA_964400825.1 uncultured Anaerolineae bacterium
CTGCGATTCGTTCGCCCAGAGCGTGGGGGATGAGCGGGCTGTAGGTTTCACCCCCACTGCGAACACGCCACGCCTTGCTGTGCGGAGGAACTGCCACCGGCACCGATGGAGATTGCGCCTGGCCATGAGGTTAGCTGCTTCCTGATTAGCGCGGAACGATTCGCGTCCCGCGCCGTTAGGCACCTGTTCACTAGAGGAGAACTACATGCACCATCAAAAAGGATTAGAAACGGTCGGAAAAGAAGCTTATTCACTTTTGGTGCAGTTCTATGAATATGATCATAATGTCCCGTTAGATGCAAGAGTCCTCTATCGGGATGAGCATGAAGCCTATATTCGTGAAAAAATCGTGTTTCGTGGTATGCACAATAGCCGTGTTCCTGGATACTTAGGTATCCCAACAACTGGTTCACCTCCCTACTCGTGTATCCTTTTGGCACATGGCTGGGGCTCATCTAAAGAGAACTGGTGGAGGGAAGATAGGGATGAAGGAAGTTTGACCAGGGAGTTGCTCTCGTCAGGTTTTGCCGTTTTGGCCCTTGATTTAGAGTACCATGGTGAAAGGACCTTTAGTAACGACTATGACCAGCCCCTATCGATTGTCATCAAGTACAGTGGAGTTAACCAGTACCGGGAGTTGTTGGTACAATCGGCAGTAGAATACCGTCGAGCTATGGATTACCTTGCGACGCGCTCTGAGGTAGATACTGCTCGGATCGGAATACTCGGTTACAGTTTAGGAGGGGTTATGACCTTCACTCTAGCTGGAGTTGACCCCAGAATCACAGTGGCTGTAACCTGCGCTACGTTGCCAGTAAGTGATTTCTACATGAATCGCATAGGTTTGGATGAAACTGCGACAATCCGTATGGCGCCAGTAGCTCCCCAAAACTTTGCACCCGCTATCAAGCACACTTCTTTCCTGATGCTGAATGGGAAGACTGATCCTTGGGGCAACCTAGATGAAGTCCGGTCATTGTACGAATTAGTCGGTTCACCTTCCAAAGAGTTAGTGCTTTTTGAAGGCGGACATGGGCCACTCGTGGATTATATACCCAAGGCGGTTGAATGGTTCCGTCAGTATTTGAGATAGAAACACATCAAGGCTGCCTCACCCTGGCCGTTAGAGCGCTGCACCGTGAGCAACAGGCTCACCACCACAAATCGTAAGCGCAAGGCATAGTAACAGAATTGCCGTCGCAGCCCTGTAGGTCTTTGCCGGAAAGGCCCGAGAAGGAGGACAGATTATCGGATAGTACAAATCAAGCAAGCCAGCCATAGATTTCATAAATGGAGGAGTTCAATATGCTGAGAGTTGCTACGGATATTGGAGGTACGTTCACGGACCTGGTGTTCGTGACCCCGGATGGTGAGGTCGTCACGGGCAAGAGCCACACCACTCCGGCGCAATTTGAAAAGGGCGTGATGGACGTCATCGCGGCCAGCGGCACAACGCCGAGCGAGTTTGCGTCCTTTGTGCACGGGACGACCATCGTCATCAATGCCATCACCGAAAGAAAAGGGGCCAAGGTCGGGCTGCTCACCAGTGAGGGGTTCCGCGACATCCTGGAGATCGGCCGCGGCACCCGCCCCGACTTCTTCAACCTGGAATACCGCAAGCCCGAGCCCTTTGTGCCCCGCTACCTGCGCCGCGAAGTGAAGGGGCGCATCAACTACAAGGGGATCGAGACCACGCCCCTGGACCTCTCCGGGCTGCCGGCCATCCTCGACGATTTCCGGGCCGAAGGGGTGGAGGCGGTCGCTATCTGCTTCATCAATTCCTATGCTAACCCGGCCCACGAAGAGGCAGCGCTAGCCAGGGTGAAGGAGCTTTGGCCGGAAGTCTCGGCGGTGGCCTCGCACCAGATCACGCGCGAGTGGCGCGAGTACGAGCGCACCAGCACCGCCGTGTTGTCGGCCTACGTGCAACCGGTCGCCCACCGCTACCTGGACCGCCTGACCAGCGCCCTCTACGACGCCGGCATGAGATGCACGCCCTACATCATGCAGTCCAACTGCGGCGTGGATACGGTCAAGAGCGCGCGCCAAATCCCCATCACCATGGTCGAGTCGGGCCCCGCCAGCGGCATCTGGGGCGCGGCCGCGCTCAGCCGGCTGATCGGAGAGCCGGATGCCATCGCCATTGACGTCGGCGGGACGACGGCCAAATGCGGGCTGATCACG
>CAYNWI010000449.1:0-2176 GCA_964400825.1 uncultured Anaerolineae bacterium
ATGTCTGGGTCTGCCAGGTCCGGGACCAGCCGCAGGGCGGCAAATCCGCCCAGGATGACAACCGCGTCCACAGCCATCCATATCGTAATGGAATACAGCACTGCTTTCCTGGAGCACGCCTCCGACTCCGAGGCGAAGAACCTCTGATACAGAGGCGCCGAGGTGATCGGTAGGAAAAAGAGCAAGATGAAGAATACGGCGATTTCCTGAGCTGATATGAACGAGAAGGGGTTGAGATACCCCTCCGGGACACCGGAGGTAATGCCCGGTCGCAGGTCAGATAAGACGAATGGCACCATCATGGCGAGCATGAAAAGCATCAGGACGAACTGGACTATATCCGTCATCACGTCCGCTTTCATCCCACCGATCACAACAGGCGCGATTAGTATGAAAGCCATGATGCCCATGGCCACTTCCACAGGCATCGGCGTGAAGGTAGACAGAATCTTGCCCCCCGCGATGATCTCCTCCGGTATGAGGCACAGGGTCGCCAGCAGCACTGAGCTGGCTATGGCGAATTCTTTGCCGTAGAAATCCCCCAGGAAATCCGGCAGGGTATATCTTTCCGAGTCCGCTATCTTTTTCAGCAAGAAAACGACAGCTATGTTGCCCAGGTAGAAGGGGACCATAAACCAGATCACGCCCAGTCCCGTCTGGTAGGTCAGGCTCACGCCCCCAAGGATGGCTGATGCCCCGTAGAACGTAGAGACTATCGTGGCAACCAGAGCCTTGGTGCCCAGCCTGTCCCCGAGGATGAACTTCTCCAGGGTTGTTGCTTTTGCTCTTATGCCTATCGCCATAGTCATGGCAATATACAGCAAAAGGGTTGCTTCTCTCATCGCCCCCTTTCAATAGCAGGTTTGATGTAACCCTGGCCCTTGAGCGCCGTCGTGCCGATCACCAACCTGTAGTATTGCCCGTTGACGCTCTCCAGCTTGCCCCTGGCCTCAATCTCCGCGCCGGTGTCCACCACGTCGCGATAGAGCCCCTCGAATGAAACGACCTCTCTGAGCGGGAGCGCGTCTACCTGGCCCTCAATTACCTCCAACTCTTCTACCTTGTACAGGGCCGGCATGAACAGCGCTTCGCTGGCATCCGAGACGATGGCCCTTATCCTCGCCACTCCCTTCTCCCGGTAGTTCCTGTCCCCGTAGTTCTCCCTTATCTCGTCGTCCTTCCTTGTGGGGTGAATGGAGAAGTATCTGTCACCGAAGAAGCCGTAGTTCCACCTCCTCTCGGCTAAATAGTCAGCCTCCTCGTAACTGAGTGGAAAGTGATTGGCTACCGAGGCGCACCATTCTTCCAGCACGTTCCCGGTCACGGGGCGGATTCTGGCCGACCCCCGCTCCTTCAATGTCTCCCTGACCTTCCAGGCGTTGTCCAGGCCGTAGACCAGTAGGTCAATGTCCGAGAACTCAGGGTTGTGGATCCCCAGCAAGATGGAGCCGGTGATGCCGAAGTCCTCTTCCCTGATTCCGGTGCAGGCTATTATCTCGGAGACGAAGGCGCATATTTCTTCGTCGAAGGGGTCTCGTGGGGTCTCCAGGATCTCTTGCAGCCGCAGTTCGGGAAGGTAGTATTTCTTCACGTATTCCTGAGGAATCATTGAGAACTTTATGTTTCTGACGGGGCAATAGTGGACGTAGTGTGGGTAATTACGCTCCAGGTAGGCTATCGTCTCGGCCACCTGGCTGACGTGGTAGTACTCCAGCTCCCTGCGGTAGTGAATCTCTTCGCCTTTCCACTTGCCCACCGGATCGGGGGAATACTTGAGATAGGCAGTGTATTTGTCCGGTGGGTGCAGGTAGTCCGTTACACAGAAGAACATCCCCTCTTTGGTCTCGATGAAATCCCTGTCCTTGGGTTTTCTGGCCCTCTGATCCATCTTCAGTCAACTTTCACAATCATAGAATCGCCTCGTCCGCCGAGGAGCAGCCGGTAGTAGACCTCGCCTTCCCTGACAACCACCTTCTCCAGCTTGCCCCTGGCGAGCACCCTTTCCCCTTCCCTGGCCTGTTCGCAGAACCTTCCTCGGAAGGAGGTGATTTCTCTCAAGTCGCCTACTTCCCAACCATCTGTCTTCCCCCCCAGGGTTGGGGGGGATTGAGGGGGGGCTTTGAATCTCACATCCTCAACCCCGTAGGTGCAGGGCGTGAAGATCGCCTCGCCCGCG
>CAYNWI010000450.1:0-2167 GCA_964400825.1 uncultured Anaerolineae bacterium
TGGGCCCCGCTGACCAGATCGTGGACGCCATCGCCTACAAGTCGGGCGACTACGCGGCCGTGGGCGTGACCGGGGACATCTCCGCCCCGGCCCCCAGGTCACTCCAGCGGGTGGGCGCGGGTGACAGCGACGACATGAACGCCGACTTCGCCATCGCCGAGCCTAACCCTGCTTCCCTGACGAACCTCCCCCCACCGCCTTCCTCGCCCCTGCCGCCAGCCCCACTGCCCGGCGGGATGTGGGCCTACTTCGGCTGCCTCCACTCCCACTCCACCTACTCCGACGGCAGCGGGCCACCGCGCTACGCCTACGCCGTAGCTCGCGCCAACGGACTACACTTCCTGGCCCTCACTGATCACTCCCACTATTTCGACGATGCCCAGTGGGCTGACATCCTCGCTCAGGCCGAGGCAGCCACAGTGGATGGCGCTTTCGTCGGCCTGCGCGGCTTCGAGTGGACGGGCCGGGAGGAAGGGCACATCAACATCTTCGAGACCGAGGGCTATCCCTCCCGCGACGATCCCAACTACGACAGCGTGGGAGAGATTTATACCTGGCTCACCACCCAGCCGGGAGCCATCGCCCAGTTCAATCACCCCTTCCCCGACAGCGACTTCAACGACTTCGTCTACGACCCGGCCGCCGACGCGGTGATAGTCCTCCAGGAGGTGGGAAACGGCAGCAGGAACCAGTATTTCACCTTTGAGGGCGCTTACCTGCGCAGCCTCTACGCCGGCTGGCACGTAGGCGCAGCCAACAATGGCGACACCGAGACGCCCGATTGGGGCGCCGACACCCCCCACCGTACCGGGGTGGTTGTACGGGCCTTGACCAAAGACGACATTCTGGAAGCCCTGCGGGCACGCCGCACCTTCGCCACCGAGGACCGCAATCTGGCCCTGGCCCTGCGCGTGGGTGATGCCTGGATGGGGTCCATCATCCCCAAAGCCCCGTCCATCACTTTTTCCGTAGACGTGGTGGATCCCGACGGCGAGAGCGTGACTCTGGAGCTCTTCGATAGGGGGCTGGTCGTGGCCAGGGCCAGCTTCTCCGAAGCCACCACGTTCACCTGGACGCCCACGGCGCCCGCTGTGGAGGGGCATTTCTACTTCGCCAAGGCTATCCAATCCGACGGCGACACCGCTTACACCAGCCCCGTCTGGGTGGAAGGTGTGGCGCCAGCCGACGCCGTCCTGCTGAACGAGTTCCTGCCCGCGCCTCACAGCGTAGACTGGGATGGCGACGGCGTGGCCGATTACAACGACGAGTGGATCGAGCTTTACAATGCCGGCCCGGCCGTGGTGGGCCTGGGCGGCTGGCAGCTCGACGACGTGGCTGAGGGAGGCAGCGGCCCGTACATCATCCCCGCCGACCAGATCATCCCGCCGGGCGGCTTCCTGGTCTTCTTCAAAAAAGACAGCGGCGTCTCCCTGAACAACGACGAGGACTGGGTGCGCCTACTGCGCCCTGACGGGACAGTGGCCGACGAATACCACTACAGCCACAGCCCCGGCTACGACCGCAGTTTCAGCCGCACCGTGGACGGCGGCGGCCATTGGACGGACGGCTACGCCGTGACCCTGGGCGCCCCCAACCACCCCCGCCGCAGCCCTCCCCCGCCGCCGGGCCCGGTTGTCGTGACCATCGCCGAGACGAAGACAATGGCCCAGGAGGCGATAGTCACTATCGAGGGCCAGGTGACCGCCCCGCCAGGCATCTTTGACGAGCAGACCTTCTATGTGCAGGACACTACGGCGGGGACGCTGGTCTATTTGCGGGAGGGGGATTGCCCCGTGCTCTCTGAGGGGGACAGGGTGCGAATCACCGGCCAACTCTGGGACTATTACGGTGAGCGGGAGATCCGGGTCGCCGGGCCGGGAGACATCCATCTCTTGGGCGAAGGCGAACCGCTGGAGCCGACCATGATCAAGACGGGAGCAGTAGACGAAGCCCACGAAGGATTGCTAGTCCGGATCGTTGGTGCGATCACGGGCTGGGAAAGAAGCACCCTGTACCTGGACGACGGCAGCGGGGAAGCCGAAGTCTACCTCAAGGAAGCGACGGGCATCGAGCGGCCCTGGGTAGAAAAAGGCGACATCTACAGCGTCATCGGCATCGTCAGTCAGTACCAGGACGAGCACGAGCTGCTGCCGCGTTACCAGAGCGA
>CAYNWI010000451.1:0-2166 GCA_964400825.1 uncultured Anaerolineae bacterium
CTCGACAGCCGGGAACGAAAAGCCTCCCCACTCGAATTCAGGATCCACGGAAGCCTTCAATTCATTTGGCAACCAGCTCCCGTGTAACATCATCGCCGCAGCCCCCTCAGCCAGGGTCATTTGAGCTTGGGGCCAAGCGAATGCTTCGGCACCCTCAATGATGTACCCTCTGTCCCACAGCTCCCTTTCCTTCAGCGCCGCTTTCAAGAAGGCTGGCTCGCTCCACATTTCGCCGGTTTTGTCTTCGGCCGCCGATAGTAAGTAGCCAGGGCCTTCCATACGCTCAATCAGGTGGTAGTACCAGAAGCCTGCGAGCATGTCATGCGCGTCGTGAGTGAGAGGCGCAATACCTGTGGCCTCGATCTTCTCGCAAGCATCCAGAAGCTCGTTCCAGGTCGTTGGCGGCTGCTCGATTCCCGCAGCGCTAAAGTCTCGCTTGTCGTACCAGAAGGCAATGGTAATCAGCGTATGGGGAATCAGGTAGGTCCTGCCTTCGAACTCATAAAGATCCAATGCGCCAGGAAAGAAGATATCGCGGAAGGGTCTCCCAGGCTCGCCCCAAGCATCTTTGTCTAGCAAGTCGTCTAAAGGATATCCCATCCCCTCAACCATAAGGCTTCCGGCCACGATAAAGGCGTCAGCATCTATCAGGTCTATCTCGGTGCCGGCGCTTAAGGCGGTGACAGCCTTTGTTGGGTTCTCCCGGCCATTGAAGATGACGTCAACCTCTATGCCGGTTTCCTTTTCAAAGCCCTCTGCTAGCGACTGAAATGCATCTGCATGGGGTTCACCTGAATTCCAGCAACTCCAGAAGACGAGCGCGATCCCTTCTTTCGGGGGTGGGGTTGGCGTGGCCTCGACCGGAACCGGCGTGGCCTTTGCTGGTGTGGGAACAGGGGTTGGTTTCGGCGCGCAACCAGTTAACACCACCGCTGTGATGGTGACTATCGTCAGGGAGAATCGTACAATGGTTTTCATTTTTTATCCTCCTTTTCTTTTGAAACGGCAATTTCTCCATTGCCTCATTTGCCTGAATCTGAGGTCCAGGCTTACCTTTTGCCACTAAATAACCTCGTTTCCGATCACGCACCTCCTTTCCCATCTTCCAGTTGTCTCTATCTTCTTGTTGGATTTAGCACAGCGATAGATATTCAGCCTACTTACGTCGTGGCGAGTAAGTACCTCCGAATTTGGTGCCTCGCGTCATGCGCAGATCATATATATACTGACGATATTCTTCCTGCCTATCGATATTGGCGGCGACGCCGATGGGCGGTGTGATTCCCTTCTCAGCCAGTCGCTCAGCGACTTCGGCCATCAAAGCTTGCAGAATCAGGCAGCCCATCCATCCAGATGTTGGTCCTACTTTCTGGGGCACCCTTTCATCTTCCAAGATAGCATCCCCAGGTACCGTCAAGTTGTCTAACACGATGTCACAGTACTCGTGCATCTTTTTACCAGAGGAGTGCCGCGAAGTCACAGAATTAGTGTAGGCCATAGAGGTCATCCCGATCACCTTTAGGTCCGCCTCTTGAGCCGACATGGCCATTTCGATCGGGAAGGGGTTCCGTCCAGAAGTAGAGACCAGAAGGATCACATCACCCGGCTCGGCACCGATGTAGCCAAAGAATCCCCGGCCCAACCCCTCCGCGCGTTCGAGGAAAGACGTGAAACGAATGGGGCCTACCTCCAGACACATTCCGGGAGTAAATACTGCATTGACTATGGTCAGCCCACCAGCTCGCAGGAAGATGTCCTGCACAGGCAAGGAGGAGTGCGGGCCGCCCCAGGCGTAAAAAGTGTGCCCGTCGGCGACGGCCTGCGCGATCATTTCCGCGGCCTGCTCGATGTTCCCCAATTGAGTGTCGCGGAGCCACTCGAGCAGATCGAACCCTTTGTCCAAGTATTTCTTCGCTAACATAAGCTTTCCCTCCTTTGGTTTATGATGGTTAGCTACTTTCGGTCAAACGACGATCACTTCCACCCCTGCCTGGCGGAGCGCGTCCAGTTGCTTGGGTGATATGCCGCTATCGGTGACGATCTTGTGAATAGAGGAGATGGGAGCAACCAGAGCGGTGGAGACCTTACCAAACTTAGAGTGGTCAGCGACGACGATGATTTCAGGAGCGAAATTGACGATGGCCCTATCCGTCATCGTCTCCGGCA
>CAYNWI010000452.1:0-2165 GCA_964400825.1 uncultured Anaerolineae bacterium
CCCGCCAGTAGAGGGTGACATAAAGAGCTTCACCTGGGTGCGCCGCATCCGGTTTCACCCTGGCCTTCTCTAGCAGAATCCTGCTGTCGAAGTTGGCCAGGGTTTTTTTTGTAATGTCTGAGGGCGGCTGGATCTGGCTCTCCTTGACACGCACCGTCGTCAGCTCGATGGTGGTGCTCCCGCTGGATAGGGACAAGTCCTGCCCTCGCGAGAGGGAGGTGATCCCCAGTTCCAGGGGATACTGGCCGGGCTCAGTTCCAAAGGGGAGGGTGATGTCGTAGCGCTCGGCCACCACCTGGCCTGGTTCCCAGAAGGGGGTCAGAAAACGGCTGTCGGTGGTGAAGCGGTACCAGTGGGCTAGATGGACATAAGGCATGTAGTATTCATCCAGCTTCTGCAGGGCCTGCAGGTAGAGGGTCAGGTGGAGAGTCTCGCCCACTCGCGCCACCTCACGGTCCAGATCGTACCCCAGGAGGGCAATCTTGTCTTCGACGGTGGCGTCCAGGGGATGCTGCATAGGCAGGGAGTCGAATATCGGCTCCGGCAGCACCTTGTAGAAGGGCCCCACCGGCAGAAGGCGATATCTCTCCGCCACCGAGCGCCGGTAGTCTGAGAGGTAAACGGTACCCTGGCTCAGGTTAGCCTCCACCGCCTCCAGCCAGGGGTTGGCCGTGCCAGCGGGCACGAACCTGGCCTCGACGTTGGGCTTCCGCCCTTCGACGAATTCGTAGTACCAGAGAGGGGTGATGTGGTCCCAATCGCAGAGAAGGACGGCGCTTTCGTCCTGGAAGGTGTCGAAGGTGGCCTGGACGAAGTCGTCGGCGAAGTGATAGTCGCTCAGGTCCACCCGCGAGAGGTTGAGCAGACCCATCCTGAGAGGGGATGCAAGCAAGAGGAGGCCCAGGGCGACGGAGCAGAGGACCTTCGTCCGGGGCTTGGCCTGCCATCTCTCCAGGAGGGCGAACAGGGCTCTTGCCCCACAGCCGATCCAGACGGCGTAGATCATAAAGGGCAGGTGCAGATATTTCATCACGTCCTGGATGGTGTTCATGATGAGGGCCGAGTTCAGGGTGAAAAAGAGCGCCAGTAGCACGAAGGCCTTTCGTCTTTTGAGAGCCAGCCAGATCGCCCCCGCAATGCCCAACAGGATAGCGGGGACGTTGTATTGCAGGCCCAGGAGTGTCTTGAGGGCCAGCACGCGCTGGGGTTGCTCCTGCCAACTGAAGGGGAACAGGTTCATGCGCAACCCCTCCGCCGTGACCAGGCGCAGGAAGCCATCCAGCGTGTTCGCGTCCTGCGGGCCGAAAGGGGGCGCGCTCCTGATGGGATAGTACAGGTAAACCGACAGGCCGAGCAGGAACAGGAGGGCAAGGGTGGCCAGTTTCTTGGGGCTGATCAGCCTAGGGACTCTTGTCGGTTGGTGAGGATTCACCCTCCCCCTACCCCTCCCTCCCAGGGAGGGGGGAATGCTTACCAGCAGGATGAAGACGGCGAAGGCGGGAAAGCTGACCAACATGAGAGGGTGGTGAGTCAGGCTGAGGCCACAAACTAGGGCGAAGGCATATAAATACCTGTCGTTGCCGCTCCTGTCCCAGGCCAGCAGCAGGAACAGGGCCAGGGCGGCCAACGTTGCGGTCAGGGTGTGGGCGTTAGCGAAGGTGGCGTGTTGCCAGAGGTTGGCGCTGACGGCGAAAGTGCCCGCGCCCAGGATAGCCGGCACCTGGGCGGCGAGTAGCGCATTTCCCCTCCCTCGGAGGGAGGGGTTAGGGGAGGGTGGATCTATGGCCACTTTTTCTGATAATTGCAGGATGATCAGGTAAGTGAGGGAAACAGTCAGCGCCCCCCAAAAGGCGGTGAAGAGGTTCATCCGATAGGCGACGCTGCCTAAGGGAAGTAAGGCGAAGAGCTTCCCCAGCAGTATGTAGAGAGCGTAGCCAGGCGGGTGGGCGATGCCCAGGATGTAGGGCACGAACTGGAACTCCGCCGAGTCCCCCGGCACCACCGAAGGGGCCATCGTGCTGACGTAGAGTAGGAGACTGCCGACGAACAACGCCGCAGCGATTATTCCCACCAGTCTCCTTTGGGAGAAACGCCTTGTTGAGACTATCATATTGTAATTATACCACTGTTCAGTTCCCTTGGCAACGCAGGATTTGCATTGACAT
>CAYNWI010000453.1:0-2163 GCA_964400825.1 uncultured Anaerolineae bacterium
TGGCTCCTCTCGGCCACGGCCTGCAGGGATGAGACCACCGTCTGGCGGCGGGTCAACTTCCCCTGGATGCGCCGCGCCGGGGCCAGGTCGGCCTGCTGGGTCAGGTGGACGATGTAGGTCGTCTTCTCCCCAGAGGCCAGCTCCTTGAGAACCTGCGGCTCGATCTTGACTCGCAGGGTCAGGGGGATCTTCTGGAGAGTGGGCGGCTCCGGTGAGGGATCTGCTGTGATGAGGGAGGGGATCAGTAACAGGGAGAGTACAGTAATGAAAATAAGACCAAAACATTTGCGTCGGGGCATGGTTGTCTCCTTCTTTGAATTTTGTAGGGGCATCTTTCCGGTTTGGAGGGCACCCAACTTTTTTAGAAACTCGTAGTCTGGCTCGGTGGTAATTCGTAGCTAGATTACGGTATAATTAGAGAAAAGCTTGCAGCGAGACACAATGAGCGATCTGAAAATCAGTTTCGGTAGAAGAATTCGCGTTCTTCGGAAAAGGAAAGGGATGACCCAAGAGCAGTTGGCGGAAGCTGCTGACATTTCAGTGGATTTCCTCAGCCTTATGGAGCGCGGAGTGAACGCCCCCTCATTCGCAACACTTGAGCGCCTTGCGGATGCTCTTGGTGTTCCGGCAAAGGAGTTGTTTGAATTCAGTGAGAACTTGGAGGATATATGAGCAACCATAGGCTTGATCCCGGTGTGGCAAACCCAGGCGCGGCCCTCGGAGAAGCCATCGGGGGACAGATTGAGACCGAGTTGGGAAAAACACTTGAGGCCGTGGCCAAGAGATTTAGTTATAAGTTTTCTGATCACGGGGGCATCCATACCAGCGGTGCTAATAAAGGGCGCAAGAAGAAGCTGATCATGAAGGATGCTGCCGGTATTGAGTATAACATTGACGGTGTGGTGAGAGATGCTCAAGGCCATCCGGTCATCTTGTTTGAGAGTAAGTATATCCGCTACAAGAAACACAATCGTGACAAGGGTAGTTGGATTTGCACAGCCCACAGCAGTCTTATGCGGACCTATCCTACGATTCGGCGATCTATTGCGGTTCTTGCTGGTAGCTGGAGCGAATCCTCAAAAAAGATGATCCGAAGCTTCGGCATAAATATCTTAGAGGTCCCCTTTGACCACATTGTGCAGGTTCTGAAACTCTACAGTATCAGCTTTGATTGGGGTGAGAGGGAACGGCATATAGCAACCCACGCTTGGGTGACCTACTGCAGGCTAATGGAGGAGCAACGGGCAGAGATTGGAGGAAAGCTCGTTGCCAACGTCCGATCCAGGCTCGAAGAGATGGTATCTGAGTCCCTTGATCCCGCTAAGCGTGCAGAACGAGAGATCGAGAAAGTAGAAGTCGTCGTATACTCCTCGGAAGGAGAAATCAACTTAGACACGTTCCAAAGCCTTGATGAGGCGATCAGTCATCTTAAGAGAGCCTCTGCCGCCACCCTATTTTCGCAAGATGAGTAGAGCTTCATGCAGCGGTACTTTGTGCCGCTGTGGATTCTTCTTCCACTTACCCCCGCGCTTGCGCAGCTCCTCAATGCGGTACTCCTCAAATCCAACCGCACACGCCAGCCTCCCCAGATATTCATCCGTCGGAATGTAAACCCCATAAGGCGCGGAATCCCCAAGCACGAGCAAGTAGGTTCCCCTGGGTTTGATCACTCGGGCAGCCTCGACCAGTGTCTGGTACATATCGTTGAAGTAGCCAGCGACCATGAAGTCGTAGTCTTTCCGCCCACCTTTCTTCAATCGCCTTTGGGAGAGCGATTCGATCTTTTCGGTGAGTTCCTTGTAGAGGGCTGGAGCGCAGTCGTTGATTGCGTCAGCAAGTGGGCGGTCTGGATCAAACTTGCTGCGGCGGATTTGGGTGGTCGCGGCAATCATTAGCTCAGCCCGGACCTTCTCAGTGATTTCTCCCCAGGTTGTTGCCAGTCCGAAGAAATACAGTTCGAGTCGGGTTCGGTCGGCGTAGTCGTAGTTGTTCAGATAGGGCGGGGAAGTGATAGCCAAGTCAATCATGGCATCGGGGACGAGATCCTCACCATCGGCTGTTTTCAGTCGTTCTCGCGTATCTCCTAGCGTGTTGAGAGTCTGGCATCCATCCCCCACGCCGATAGTGGTAGCCAAATCCTGATACATCAACCAAAGCTGATCC
>CAYNWI010000454.1:0-2157 GCA_964400825.1 uncultured Anaerolineae bacterium
ACTTCCAGAAAGGCGCGTCCCTCCCGCGCCGCTGCCTGGGCTGCCTGGGCCGAGAAGTCGCCCGCCTTCTTGAACTGAGACCGAGACAGATCCAAGAGGCCGATGGCTTCCTCTACGGTGTCAACGATCAGGCAGTTCCCCAGCACGGCGGGACCGTCCGGCGCGTCAAAGATGCGGCGGCTGACGAGGCCATCCACCCCGCACTCTACGGTGCCCAGGGTCAACTCCCGTTCGGCCAGCATCCGAGCCACCACTTCAGCCACCGTCTCCTCTCCCACGCCGTAGATCACCTCCCCCAATCGCTGGCGCACTTGCTCCTCCATCTCCACGATGAGCCGATCCGCCTCCTCCTCGCTGGTCGCCTTGGCTACGATGCGCACGTCGGTCTGGCCCGGATGGGCGGCCAGGCCCACGGTAGGATTCGCGCTCTCCATCAGATCGCCGATGCGCGAGTCCACCTGCGACTCCCCGATGCCCACCGTGCGCAGCACGCGCGCCTTGATCACTTCCTGGTGGCCCAGCTTGCGCTTGAGGTAGGGGATCACCTCGTGCTCCATCAGATGCTCCATCTCGTGGGGCACGCCGGGCAGCACGATCACGTCGCCCCGCTGCTCCTGGACGATGAAGATGGGGGCGGTGCCCACCGGATTCTCGATGGCGATGGCGCCTGCGGGCTTGAGCGCCTGGCGGCGGTTGTTCTCGCTCATGGGATGGCCCCAGCCGCGAAAGCGTTCCTCGATCCAGCCCAGCATCTCTTCGTCCAGCACCAGCTCCCGGCCCGTGGCCTGCGCCACCGCCTGGCGGGTGACGTCGTCCACCGTGGGGCCCAGCCCGCCGCTGCAGATCACCACGTCGGCCCTCTCCAGAGCCTCTTCGATGCAGCGGGCGATGCGCCCCTCGTTGTCCCCCACCGTCACGCGATGGTACAGGTCAATGCCAATCTCGGCCAGCCGCCGGGAGATGTAGGCCGCGTTGGTGTCCACGATGGCACCCAGGAGTAGTTCTGTTCCAATGGAAATGATCTCTGCTTGCACAGCTTCACCCCGCATATCAACCCTATATCCCACGCCACAGTTGATAGAATCCAAAACAGGCCAGGGCAACAACCGACATCCCCAGCATGGCCCGATTTACCTTCGGCCCAAGGTGCCTGGCTGTGCCGAAAAGGATGATGGTGCCGGCCAAACTGAGAATCATGGCCACGTAGAAGCCGATCAGGAAACCGATCCCGTTAGCCGGAGCTTCGCGCCAACCTGCCAGCAAGATGGGGCCGGTGACCAGGCTCCAGTAGATGTACGGGCCGGGACTCAGCACGTTCATCGCCGCTGCCCTGAACAGGCTCTGCTGGCTGGATGGGGGCGCCGCCATACCTGCTGTCTCAAAGTTCCGCCAGCCGATGAAGGCGTTCACTGCCAGGTAGAGGACGAATGGCCCACTGGCGACGTAGAGGAATCGCTGCATCCACGCTGGTACCTGGCTCAACACCAGCAGAACCAGGACGATGATGGGGCCGTCGCTGATGAGAGGCGCGAAGGCGGCGAGCAGAGTGTTTCGCCACCCATTGTTCAACGTTTGCGTTACGATGTACGTCTGAAAGGGGCCAGGCTGCACGGCGGCCGCAAAGCCGTAGCCAATTCCCTGTATCACGTAAACGGGCACGGTCTCCAGTCTAGCTCAGATGCTCACTCTTCAGGAACGCTGTACGGGTAGCAGCGAATATCAACGTAGGCGAACCCTGTCTCGGCCCGCTTCTCCTGTTCCTGAATCCAGGCTTCGATCCCTATCTCCCGCATGCGCTGCCCGTCTGCAATCAGGGTCGGATACCCTTTCGCGATCTCAAGTACCCGCTGGCACGGGTATTCCTCGCAGAAGGCACAGATCTCGACGCCGCGTTGGCGGGCGCATTTTCTGATTCCGCAGAAGGGTGGGCCACCGCCCTGCCGACATCCGGGACAGGCCTGGTCGGGATCGCAAAGATCGGTCAGGAAACTCCAAAACTCGTTGAAGCCGGCGAGCTCCTGTCCCCAGAACTCGTAGCCCTCGTTGGCCATTGCTGTCCTGAGTGCCCTCGCCTGGCGAGGGATACGTCCCCGCTGAGAGCAGAGGTCGCAATAGAGCCCACAATATGTTACCAGTCTGAGATCTTCCATAACCTTC
>CAYNWI010000455.1:0-2154 GCA_964400825.1 uncultured Anaerolineae bacterium
AGGGCTTGTTTTACAGCCTCCACGTCTACCAGTCCGTTCCCCCCGAGCAACTCACGGAGGCGGTTGTAGCGGGGATGGGAGTCCGGTGGCACGAAGGTTTCTTTACCAGCCCATTCCGGACAGACAGCGTGGTTGGTCATAATCAGTAGTCCGTCTTCGGGATAACGCACCGCGATCCCCTTCACGGTCGGCTCCACAACTGCGGCTCTGCCGGACTGATCCGCCAGGAGGTAGGTCCAACTGCCCGCATGAGGCACCTTTTGGATCAGCTCCAGCCCTTCGTCCACCGTTGCGCAGCGGTCGAGGACCAGGCGGGTGATGAGCCAGAAGGTCAGACCTGGCTGCAACCCCGGAAGGAAAAAGGCGGCGATCGCCACAAAGAGGCCCGCTTCGTTGAGGCCGTCGTCGCGCCCCACCCAGATGTCGCAATCGCCCAGGCTGGCATAGCGACCTTCGGGATAGGTGCGATAGGTTGTTGCCGGCTCCTCCGATATGTCGTGGAAGAAGTCGTAGTTCCGGCCAACGATGGGGCGACCATCGGCCGACCGCTCCGGCGTTACCGCCAGCACGCTGCAACCAGGTACCTCTGCCGGATCAAAGGGGGCAGTCATAGTCAGGGTCATCAACGCATTGTAGTCCAACTCGGCTACCTCTGCCAATCCCCGCATCTCGTCCAACAACTCTGGTGCATACTGCCCCACAATCTCCTCACACTGCCTGGCAAAATGGAGCATTTTGGGATCCGGCGGGAGAAGGGTCATGCCCTTCAGGGGATGACCTTGCTGTCGTCCCATCTCTTCATAGCTGCCACGGAGTTCAACCTGATGCATCGAATAAGCCTCCTTTGTCAAAGCTCATTTCTGTTTTTCTATGGCCGTGCCCCTCCCCTGGCAGGCAGCCTCTTCTGCATTGCTCCCGTCATTGCGTCGCCACCTGTTCCAGTCCCTATGGCGCACTCTCCTCTACAACACCTGCTTCAAAAACTGGCCCGTGTAACTCCGCTCCATCTGCGTCACCTCCTCCGGCGTCCCCTGGGCGACGATGTGGCCGCCAGCGTCGCCGCCCTCCGGCCCCAGGTCCACGATCCAGTCCGCTGTCTTGATCACGTCCAGATTGTGCTCGATGACGATGACGGTGTTGCCGGCGTCGGTCAGGCGGTGGAGCACGTCCAGCCTTCGGCTTCTCCATCTGGCCGATGAACTGGCGGGCGTAGGCGGAGAGCGACTCGACGTAGCGGCGCTGGCCCTCGGCGTAGAGGGTGTCGAAGGCCAGCGACGACTTGCCGCTGCCGGAGATGCCCGTGATCACCACCAGCTTGAAGCGCGGCAGCCTCACGTCAATGTTCTTCAGGTTGTGTTCTTTGGCTCCACGAATGAGGATCTCGTCGAAGTACATAGAGTTTAACCTCTGGATGTCGAAATCGGCTGAGTATAGAACTAATGTTCGACAGTCACATTATACCAGAACATCTGTTCGTTGTCAAATTCGCTTGCCCTCAAGTTGCGTAGGCTTTGACGGCTGCTTCGAGGTCTTCCTGCGCGATCATCCCGCTCAAGACCAGGACCTTGACCGCCAGAGCTGCGTAGACCGGAGAGCTCTCTTCAGACCAGAAGGGACGCCAGCCGCCGTCCTCCCGTTGGATTTCGATGAGAGCCTCCATCATCCGTTTTATCCTGGGGTCGCTGACATCGTGGCCACTCTGGATGCGCCGCGGCTGGTCGAGCAACCAGGAGAACAGTAGGTGGGTGAGCGTGTAACCATCGAGCGCTTCTCTTTTCCCATCCCGAAACCTGATCCGGTACCCTCTGTCCACGTCCTGAACACACTCCTCCAGGTGCCTTTCAAACAGCGCTCGGCCTCTCAGATAGACCGGGTCGTCCTCCCCGTAGAGCTCGCCCATCAGGAAAGTGATCTGGGCCGTGGAGTCGGGGTCACCTGTGGCGTCTCGTTGGTCGCCGATGCTTCCAGGAAAGCTGTACCAGCCGCCGTGTCGGTTCTGCATCGTCCTGAGCCATTCCACGGCCGACTGACATTCAGGGCGTTCCCCCATCCCCACCTGGCGCAAGAGCTCCACGACATCGGCCGTGATCCAGGTCATGCCTTGCTCATTGCTCAGCTCAACTTTCTCTGGCGGAATCACCAGCGAAGGATTCT
>CAYNWI010000456.1:0-2152 GCA_964400825.1 uncultured Anaerolineae bacterium
AAACTCCCTGTGGAATCTGATTGCGATAGGCTCGGTAGTCGTTCAGTTTATACACGAAAACCAGCATGGCAACGATCAAGATCACGAGAATCGTAAATCTCGATGTTCGCAAAACGTCCTCCTAGTTTGGCTCTTTGGCAATCCCCTCAGAGCGATTGTGGATCCATTGAGTCTGGCTCTTCTTCTGGCGGCCAATCCGGTGGCTGGCTCAGCAGCTCTTCTGCTTCTTGGGCTAGAGCTTCTGGGACCATGACCCGCACCTCGCCCAGGCCGTCCACGGTGAGGCCCAGGACCACACCTGCGCTCTCGTAGTCCAGCAGCGCGGGGATGCCCGCGCTTTCCAGCTTGGTTTTGATGACCTGGGCTGGCAATTGCCCGAAGGCAGTATAGACCGTGACCAGCCCAGGTCTGTTCACCTTTTTGTGACCTATCATTGTGTCCTCCCTGTCTTCGGCCTCGACTTGTAGAAGTATGCCACAAGATGCGTAATTAGTCAATTGGAGCACGGGGGCGCAGAATCCACGGATTCTTTCTGTGGAAAGCCCCTGTCTTGCTTCGAAATCCCGCAGCAAGTTTTAATTGCCTCAACGACTGGAAGATGGTATAATAGAAGCCGACGATTACCCTTCGATAAGCCCTTCGTCAGGCTCAGGAGGGACCTCAGGACAGCGCTCAATCATCGCTCGCTGGTCATTTACTGGCGGAGAATCAAAAGACTCCTGGAGGAGATGGCTTCCCTTGGCTCATACCATCAACGCCACGGCCCAACGCCACCTGAAGCGCAATTTCAGCCTGGGGGTGCTGAACGGCGCTTTCTTTAACTTCTTCAGCGCGCTGCTGGACCCCTCTTTGGTGCTGAGCTGGTTCGTCAGTCAACTGACGACCTCCAACTTCCTCATCGGCCTGATCATGCCCATTCAAAGTGGGGGCTGGCTTCTACCTCAGCTTTTGGTCTCCGGCTATCTACAAAGACGCCAACGAAAGCTGCCCTTCTATTCTTGCATGGCTGGGGCGAGAGTGGCGATCTGGGGACTGATGACGCTGGCCGTCTTCTTCATTGAGGACGCCGCTGTGCTCCTGGTGGTCTTCTTCACCCTGTTGACTGTCTATAGTCTGTCGGCCGGGCTGGCTGGCATCTGCTTTGTAGACATCGTGGCCAAAGCCATCCCCGCCACCCGACGCGGAGCATTCTTCGGCTGGCGACTCTTTCTGGGGGGGCTGTTGGCCTTTGGTGGGAGCCTGTTGGTGACGTACATCCTCGACGAAGGGCGCGGCTTGGCTTTCCCCGATAATTATGCCGTCCTCTTCCTGTTCGCCTTCTTCATCCTCTGTGTAGCTATGGGCTGTTTCATTCTGACAGTTGAGCCCCTCGAACCGGTCAACGAGGAAAGGATAACTCTGGGCAGGCAATTCAGGCGGGCTTTGGATTTGCCGCGTCGAGACAGTAACTACCGTCGCTTCTTGACCATGCGCCTGTTGCTGATGGGGGCGGAGATAGCCACTCCTTTCTACATCGTCTACGCCAAGCGAGCCCTCTCCGTGCCGGTGAGCATGGTCGGGGTCTATTTGATGGGGACCACTCTGGCCAGCTTCGCCTCCAACTTGCTGTGGGGCCGCATCAGCGATCGGCAGGGCAATAAGCTGCTCCTCATTTTGTCCAGCGCGCTGGGGCTATTGATGCCTCTAACGGCTCTATCCATTGGGCCGCTGGCCGATCTGTGGCCTGGGCTGGGGGAGTTCGCTCCGGGCCTTTTCGCCCTGGTTTTCGTCCTATCTGGCGGCTATAAATCGGGCACCATGATCGGCAACCTGAATTTCCTGCTGGAGATCACCCCGCCCGACGATCGGCCCATTTACATCGGTTTCACCAACACCATCTTGGGGATAGCTTTGCTGGCCTCGTCCGTGGGTGGCCTGATCGTTGATATGGCAGGCTTCACCGTGCTTTTCTCGTTGGCCCTGGCCTTCTATGCTGTGGCCCTTTTCTTGACTTTGAGGTTGCAAGAGCCCAGGAGATGTTGAGCGTCGTTGCGAGGAGTGGAGCGACGAAGCAATCCCCGGCCCGCGACGGAGGGGATTGCTTCGCTCCCTACGGTCGCTCGCAATGACACAGAGATGGTGACTCGTTACTCGTTGACTCATCACAAATTGT
>CAYNWI010000457.1:0-2150 GCA_964400825.1 uncultured Anaerolineae bacterium
ACAGAAAATCCGAAACGTTTTGGAGATAGTTATATTATACTCCAAAACGTTTCGGATGTCAAGGGGTTGGGGAAAATTTTAAGGTAGTGGTTTGCTCTTGATCAGGGCTGTCCATTGGCCCTTTTGGACGGCCTCGCCCTTTTGATTGATAACAGCCACGTCCAAAACGATGAGGCCGCCTCCCAGCCGTCGCATCTCCTTCTTACGAGCCACTTGAGCCTCAATGTGAATGGTGTCCCCGATCTTGATGGGGCCGCGGAACTTCCAATCCAGGCCCAGGAAAGCCTCCACGGTACCCGCTATGAAGCCCAGTCGCTCCACCTGCCCCGAGGCGACGGAAAGTCCCAGCAGGCCGTGAGCGATGCGCTCCCCAAACATGGTGCCTTTGGCGTACTCGGCGTCGCAGTGCAGCGGGTTGTAGTCCCCCGTGAGGGCGGCGAAGGCCACGATGTCGGCCTCGGTCACAGTGCGGCCCGGGCTGATCACCTCATCGCCCACTGCGAACTCCTCGAAGTAACGGCCACGAGGCTGGAGTCCCGTTGTTTTCTCTCCCGTCATTGTCATCCTCCCTCGATAGATTTGAGAATATGTTACCACAAAACCTGTTTTAAGGAAAATCCAGAACCCTGGCCCCTGAATCGCCAGGTGTTCTTTGTCAAGCTTTAGTAAGTGTGATATAATCTCCGTAGTTGCGGAACGCTTATTTTATGGAGGTTTCGAATGATTGCAGAGACAGCGAAGCGAGTCACAGAGAACATCAAAAAGGTTATTGTGGGCAGGGATGAGGTCATCGAGTTGGCGCTGGTGGCCCTGCTGTGCGAGGGGCACGTGCTGATCGAAGACGTGCCCGGCATCGGCAAGACGACCCTGGCTAAGGCCGTCGCTCGCTCCCTGGGCTGTAGCTTTCAGCGCATCCAGTTCACGCCAGACCTCTTGCCCAGCGACGTGACCGGCATCTATTTCTTCAACCAGAAGGCCCAGGAGTTCCAGTTTCGCCCTGGGCCTGTCATGTCTCAGGTGCTCCTGGCCGATGAGATCAACCGCGCCACCCCCCGCACCCAGTCAGCCCTGCTCGAGGCCATGCAGGAACGCCAGATCACCGTGGATGGCGTCACCCGACCCTTGCCGCGCCCCTTCCTCGTCCTGGCCACCCAGAACCCCATCGAGCTGGAGGGTACCTTCCCCCTGCCAGAGGCTCAGGTGGATCGTTTTATGCTGAAGATCAAAATAGGCTATCCTACCGAGGAGGAGGAGAATCGGATACTGCTCCGTTTCGAGCACGACGATCCTCTGGAGGGCCTGGAGGCCGTAACCTCGGCGGAGGAGCTTTTGACCCGGCAAAAGGAGAGCAGTCGCATTCGGGTTGAAGAGTCGGTTCGGCAGTACATCGTGCAGGTAGCGCGGGCCACACGGGAGCATCCTTCGGTGGAGCTGGGGGTCAGCCCGAGGGGCACCCTGTTTCTGTACAAGACCTGCCAGGCCCTGGCTGCTATCCGTGGGCGGGATTTCGTCATCCCCGACGACGTCAAGCACCTGGCTCCCTACGTCCTGACCCACCGCATCATCATCAACCCCCAAACCCGCCTGCGCGGCCGCACCCCCGAGGAGGTGGTGATGGAGGTGGTGAACATGGTTCCGGCGCCGGTGGAGAAGTGAGTTGAGCCGCATCACTATTGATTATTCCAAGGAGACACAATTCAGCGAGGCCTGGATCGCTTTGGCGGTCATGTTGACTATCTTTGGCCTGGTCTTCCGCCAAAAGGGCTTGATGACGGTGGCGGCATTGCTGCTCACTATCGTGCCCATAGCCTGGCTGTGGAACAAGCACGCTCTCCGTGGCCTGCAATACGAGCGGCTATTCAGCGAGCGGCGGGCCTTCCCGGATGAGATATTGGAGCTCACCCTGCGGATCTCCAATTGGAAGCTGTTGCCGGTGGGCTGGCTACAGATCGAAGACCAATTCCCGTTGGGTGTGCCGCTCTTGGATGAAGAGTTGATAACCTCGCAGTCGTCGAATGTTGGGCACCTGGTCACCGCCTTCTCCCTGCGCTGGTACCAGCGAGTGTCCCGTCGCTACCAACTGCATTGCCCTCGGCGCGGCTATTACCGCTTCGGGCCAGCGCATCTAAAGTCAGGTGACCTCTTTGGCC
>CAYNWI010000458.1:0-1608 GCA_964400825.1 uncultured Anaerolineae bacterium
GCCGCGTTGAGGGTCGCCAGTTGGATGGCGGTGATGGGGTCCAGGCCCTGGCCGATGGCCATTCTCACCAGGCTGTCCATGTGCCCTTCGTGCCCCCCCTCAGTCCCCCCCAACTTTGGGGGGAAAGTTTCGCGCCCCCCTTCAATACCCCCAAATTTGGGGGGAAGGGGGGCGGGGGAAGCAATGGGGTGGCGGTCGTCGGTGACGAGCAGACAGCGACGGGCGTTTTCGGGAGTGACCACAGGCAGCAGGGCCTTCAGGTTGCGGGCCGTCGTCCCCTCGCGGATCATGACGTACATGCCCAGGCGGAGCTTCTCCCGCGCCTCCTCCAGGGTAGTGCACTCGTGATCCGAGGTGATGCCAGCGGCGACGTAGGCCTGCAGGTGCTGGCCCGACAGACCCGGCGCGTGGCCGTCGAGGGGATGGCCAGCGAAGGCGCGGATCTTGTCCAGCACCTCAGGGACGCCGTGGATCACGCCGGGGAAGTTCATCATCTCCGCCAGGCCCAGCACGCGGGGATGGTCGAGCAGCGGGACCAGGTCGTTCGAGAGCAATTCGGCGCCGGAGGTCTCCAGGTGGGTAGCCGGCACGCACGACGGGGCCATCACGAACACCGTCAGCGGCAGCCCCTCGGATGAGTCCAGCATGTAGCGGACGCCCTCAATGCCCAGCACATTGGCGATCTCATGGGGATCGGTAACCACGCTGGTGGTGCCGCAGGGCACGACGGCCCTGGCGAACTCCGGCGGAGTCACCATGCTGCTCTCGATGTGCACGTGGCCGTCAATGAACCCAGGGCAGACGTAGCATCCTTTGAGGTCTATGGTTTCCCTGGCCTGGTAGTCCCCCAGGCCCACGATCCGGTCGCCTGCGATGGCGACGTTGGTCTCGATGATCTCGTGGGAGAAGACATTCACCACTTGGGCGTTCCTGAGCAGCAGATCCGCCTTCTCCTCCCCTCTGGCAAACTTGATTATCTCCGCTAGTTCCATCTTCGTGGCCTTTCGCGTGTTTAGCGATTCAAACTGCCCCTCTAGGAAGACAAAGAGAGCGATAAGCAGCGCTAGGATCAGCAAAGCGCAAAACACATAGTCGACTAGGAACGGAAGAATTCCTCCCAACGCTCACGGGTTCTCTCCACCCAAGTTGGTCGTCTGACTACATGAGCCAGACCATCAATGTCCTGTATGGTGGCCTCTTCCGATGAATGATACTGGGAAACGTGCTGCTCAAGCTGGCTCGAACTCGCTATGCCAAAGTCCGCGTTGTTGGGATGCCATCGGGCATATTCGGCAAGTTTTCTTTGCAAATCGTACGTCTCTCTCCAAGTGCTACTAAGACACAATTCGCAGACTATATTACGTTCTCTCAGGAGGCGGAGCACAGCTTCTTCAAACCGTTTCCACAGGGCTTCCTCTTTCTTTTTGCGGCGGCGCTTTTGAAGAGAATTGATGAACTCATCGTACACTGAGGCTATCACGAAAATTGAGACCACCACGATTAGCAAAAGGACACAAAAGGCCTGAATTCCTCGAGGTAACCCCCTCCATAAGTGCAAAAGATCTTCCTCTAAACTCGGTGTCGGTGACGGAGTTGCAGTTGGCCCTG
>CAYNWI010000458.1:1618-2149 GCA_964400825.1 uncultured Anaerolineae bacterium
TACCACCCCAGCCGGCACGAGTGATCTTGCCGAGGAGTTGCAGTTGGCCCTGGAAGAGGTGTGTTCGTGGGTGTTGGAATGGGAGTTGGTGTAAAGGTAGCTGTTGGTGTTAATGTTGAGGTTGGCGTAGGGGTAGGACTACTGGTGGGCGTTGGTGGCTGAAACAAGGTAGCCACAGGAGGTATAGGGCCTACGATGCGCTCTATGAATTCGATAATACCGTTGAGGTTGCCAAGAAAGATGGCAATGGCGACTATTATCCCCACTATCGATTTTTTCCGTCGCGAGGACAAGTTGCGGAACGCGCTCCATATCTTTGGGAGTATCTTTTCTGATAGCGCTTCTCTCCTCGTCGCCAGTTGTCTCTGAGCCTCCAGATATTGATCACGCCGCCGTTCTGCAATTGTAAGGGGCCGTTCCTCTGATTGTTCAGAGGTCGCCTCGTTGTTGTTCGGTGCATCTGGAGATCTGTCAGACATTGAAATTTCTCGATTAAATACGAGCTATAAATAATCGGGAAATTTCAATGTC
>CAYNWI010000459.1:0-2148 GCA_964400825.1 uncultured Anaerolineae bacterium
GGGGCTGGCCGATCCCTTGCCCGATACCCTGAGCCCTCTGCCGCGTGTGCGCCTGGCCGACGCCAAGACCTGGCTCGGTGTCATCGGCGTCGTCGAGGGCCGCCTGGCGCTGCAATCCCTGCCGGGCAAGGCCGATGAAGACGGCCACGCGCCGCTGGAACTGCATAGCGTCCCCGGCCCGGCCAAAGCCGGCGACTACGTGGCCCTCACCGTGTTCGGCGTCGCCCACGTAAAAGCCGATGCCACAGCCGGTGCCATCGTGGCTGGTCAGCGGCTGACGGCGGCGGATCAGTCTGGACACGTCCGCGCCCTGCGCACTCGCATGCTGGAGGGCATGGTGGTGACCGAAGGCGCGCCGGTGATCGGCATCGCCCTGGCTCCACTGGACGAGGGCAGCGGCACGATTCCGGTGTTAGTCACCCTGCAGTAAGGTGAAAGGTGGTGAAAAGATGAGACACTTTACAACGACAGGCCGAACGACGGCGCTGGTGGCAATTGCCTTGCTGCTGGCTGTCTCCACAGCCCTGGCCCGATCAGGCTACGACCTCTCCTGGTGGACGGTGGACGGCGGCGGGGGCACTACCAGCGGCGGTTCGTACACCCTGGGCGGCACCATCGGCCAGCCCGATGCCGGCATCCTGAGCGGCGGCAACTACACCCTCGGTGGCGGATTCTGGGGCGGCGGTGTGGCGGCAGTGGAGTACAAAGTCTACCTGCCGATGGTGCTGCGTCAGTATCAGTAAGAGGCGGAACGCGCCGTAACTTGTGACGTTGGTGATCGGCGAGCCGGGGAATCGAAGCCCCGGCTCACCCTTTTGCTACATCCCAACCGTTCACCTCCCGGTTTTGACCATTCGCCGCCAAATGGTTGACGGCGGCAGCTTATTCTGTTATCATAGGGAGTGAACGATCAAACTTGGAGGGTATGCTATGATGAATGAACCTATCGTTGCAGTAGAAGGACTGGTGAAGCGCTACGGGGATGTGGTCGCCGTGGATGACATCAGCTTCGAGATTCAAGAGGGGGAGATCTTCGGGCTGCTGGGACCCAACGGGGCGGGCAAGACGACGACCATCAACGTGCTCTGCACCTACACCGAGCCGACAGCGGGAGAAATCGTCGTTGCTGGCCACAGCGTCACCGCTGAGCCGGAGGAGGTCAAGCGGGCCATCGGCGTGGTGCCCCAGGACATCGCCCTCTACCCCGACCTGAACGCGGTGGAGAACCTGCGCTTCTTTGGGCAGATGTACGACGTCCCCAAGGCCAGGCTGGAGCAGCGCATCGGCGAACTGCTCCAACTGGTGGGCCTGGAGGAACACGCCCGCCGGCGGGTGGAGCACTACTCGGGTGGGATGAAGCGACGGCTCAACCTGGCCGTAGGCTTGCTGAGCGAGCCTCGCTTCCTGATGCTGGACGAGCCGACGGTGGGGGTGGACCCGCAGTCCCGCAACGCCATCTTCGAGAACATCCAGGCCCTCAACCGGCAGGGGCTGACCATCCTCTACACCACTCACTACATGGAGGAGGCGGAGCTGCTGTGCCATCGGGTGGCGATCATGGACGAGGGGCGGATCATCGCCCTCGATACCCCGCAAAACCTGATCAACACCCTGGGCGCGGGGATCATCCACATCGGGATCAAGGACGTAGCTGAGGAGATGCTGACCCGCCTGCGTGCTCTGCCTCAGGTCAAGGCCGTTGCCCGTCGCGATGACACCCTGGCGTTCGAGACCGTGGACGCGCAGCGAGCCTTGCTGGACATCATCGGTCTCTTTAACGAGACCGACACGCCCATGACTTCGCTGGAGATCCTGGAGCCGAATCTGGAGAGCGTGTTCATCCAGTTGACGGGGAAGCAGTTGCGGGATGCGTGAAAAGTGAAACGTGAAACGTGAAACGTGAACAGGAGGGCGATAATGAAGAAATTGCTAAACATTGCTCTAAACGAGTTGTTGTTGCTGCGCAAGGACAGGATGGCTGCTGTCTGGATGATCATCCTGCCTCTGGCGATGACGACCATCATGGGCCTGGTTTTCGGTGGCTTCGGCGGAGAGAGCGAAGCGGTGGTGATTGACCTGCCGGTGGTGGATCACGACGGGGGCGAGATGGCCGCTATGGTGCTGGACATCCTGTCGCAGACGGAGAAC
>CAYNWI010000460.1:0-2146 GCA_964400825.1 uncultured Anaerolineae bacterium
CTCGTCGTCGGCAGAGGCTTCGAACTGGCCGATATCGGCTACGACTTGATAGGCATCATCGCCGCCCTGGGGCTGATTTGGGTGAGGGAAAGAGTAGCGGAATAGACCATATTTCACAAGGCCAGCTCTAAGGATATCCATCCCGCAGGGCCAGCCGCTACATACTGGCCCACGTGTCACCGGGTCTTGCGCGGAAACAGCTTATAATCCCCCATTAGACGATAAGCGCCCTAGAGGCGCTTTTTCGTTTGTTCCCCGCAAACTCCCCCGTTGAGCTTGGACGACCATCGCTTACCTGGTAATGATGCGTGAGTACCACAGGAACCTTGCCAGTTTTCTTGTTTTGTGCTAAAATAGTACTACCAAATAGAATCATTGTGGCAAAAAGGAAGAAGCCATGACTCAACCTACCCTGCCTAGATCCCTGAGCGAGCGGGAAGCCAGGCTGTTAAGCCAGTTATCAGCGACCGGACAACGCATCTTCACCATCCATGACGCTCATGCCATTCTGGATGAAGAGGGGGGCGACGCTCGCAAGTTGCTCCACCGCCTCTGTGCCAAGCGATGGGTGGAGCGACTGGAACGGGGGAAATACCTGATCATCCCCCTGGAAGCCGGGCCCAGGGGCGATTGGGCGGCGCATGAATACCTGGTAGCTGCTTCGCTGGTAGAGCCCTACTACCTGGCCTATGGCACCGCTCTCAATTACTATGGCTACACCGAGCGGCTGCCCAGACCCATCTGGGTGGCGACCACAAAGCGCAAACGGTCGCTGACCATTGAGGGTGTGGAATACCGCTTCGTCACTCTGGTTGAGCGCAAGTTCTTCGGTCACACAACCATCGAGCTGTTGGACAGCGAGGTGCAGATGGCAGAGCGGGAGAAAGCCATCGCCGACGGCTTCGACCATCCAGAGTACTGCGGGGGCGTGGTCGAGGCGGCCAAGGGACTCTGGTTTGGAAACGACGAACTGGACTTCGAAAAGTTGGCAGTCTACAGCCAGCGCCTGGGCAACCGGGCAGCGATGCGGCGCTTGGGCTTCTGGCTGGAGCTTCTGGACGTAGGGGACGAGACGCTCCAAGAGCGATTGGAACAGCCCCAAGACCGTAACTACGCCAAACTTGACCCACGAGGGCCGGATCGAGGGCCGCGCAATGCCCGCTGGCGCCTGATCATCAATGTCCCAGAGCGGCAATTGCTGGAATGGCGGGAGCACTGACATGATCTCGGAGCATGAGTTGCGCCGCGTCGCCGGCAAGGGCGGTATCGGCATCGGCCAGGCAGAACACGAGTACGTCGTCCTCTGTGCTTTGGACGCCTTGAGCCAGGTGGCACCTTTGTCGGAGACCTTCTGTCTCAAAGGAGGCACCGCGCTACGCCAGCTCTATTTTCCCACCTGGCGCCACTCCGTTGACATCGATTTCAGCGTTCTACCATCATTCCTAGAGGATCGGTTGCTGCCGGGCATGGAGGAGTGGTTTGGGCGCGTGGGGGAGCTTCACGGCGTCCAGGTGCGCTTGAGGGACTTCCACAAGGCGGACGGAGCCGCTCGCTTGCGGGCCCAGTTCGTCGGCCCACTTCGTCATCCCAATCGCCTACTTCTGGACATCACCCTGGACGAGCCAGTCATACTCCCACCACAGCGGCGCGGAGTCGTTACCGAGCTTTTTGCCCATCCACAGCCTGCGGTTCTCGCCTACGCCCTGGAAGAAATCCTGGCAGAGAAGCTGCGCAGTCTGCTTGAACGGGGCAAGGCACGCGACTACTACGATGTCTGGCGACTACTGAAGGAAGAAGCAGACGTCTTAGACCTGGCCACCGTCCGTTGGGTGTTGAGAGAGAAATGCCGCCACAAGGGGCTGGCCGAACCAACAGTCGAGGCTTTTCTGGACGCAAAGGCACTCGAAGAGGCAGAAGCATATTGGTCCCAGGATCTGATCGGGCAGACTCTGGGTAGGGGTCTGCCCCCTTGGGAAGCTGTCACCACTGAACTGGCCGGCTTGCTGACCAGCTTCTTTGCGTCGGCTGCTCCCCGCTGAAAGCACGGAGCTAGCTCATCGACCTCCCCCGCGTCGAGTCGCCTGCACATTTCGCACGCTCCTGCCGGATACGACCATCTGTCTCAGCGGCGCCCCCGATCCGAACT
>CAYNWI010000461.1:0-2126 GCA_964400825.1 uncultured Anaerolineae bacterium
GCGGCTAGCTTTAGCCTCCAGCCACTTCCCGGCCTCGTCCAGCCGCTCCTCCAGCCGCCACCACTCGCCCAGGATGCCGCCCATGACGATACTGAGCAGCACCAGCAGGAAGTTCTTGGTGGTGATGGCCATGCTCATCCCCACCGCCAGAGTAACCAGGCCCACGCCCTGCATGACGATGTGACGAATGCGGGAAGGCAGCCTCTCGCCCAAGAGCGCGCCCAAAGTGCCGCCTGCCACCACGGTGATCACATTAATCACAGTGCCTGTCATCTTCCCGAATCACCCTCCAATAAGCCCCGCGTATCTGCTTACCTATGCTCGCAGCGGACCCTAGTCCGCTGCTCCAATGACGATGACCACCGCTGAAAACTGTGAAACTTGCGCCTGGCCAGAGCCACCACGACCGATGAGGCCGCTGGACTAGGGTCCAGCGGGAGCAGGTGAGTAGTACAGTTCCGCAAACCTGGCCCCGAATTCCTCCCCCCTCTTGAGGTCCTCCTCGGTGGGCTTCCCAACGAATTCGAAGGAGTCCACCAACTCCCACTTCACCGGCTCGATGATCTGCTTGAGGTGCCTCAAAGCCCCGCCGCTCCAGCCGTAGCTGCCGAAATAGGCGACTTTCTTGTTCAGCACCCGCTTGAGCACGGCCATCTCCAGCGCTCGGGCCACCGGCGGGAACAGCGTGCCCTCGTAGGTGGGGGCGCCAACCATCACCCCCGCCTTGGTCCACAGGGAGGGGAGCACGTAGCTGACGTCGGTTCGGGCGGCGTCGAAGATCTCCAGGGGAACTCCTGCACGAGAGACGCCCTGGGCCACGGCGTTCATCATCGCCTCGGTGTTGCCGTACATCGAGCCGTAGACGAGCGTTATCCCCGGCTCGGTTTCACCCGTGGCGTATTCGGCCCACTTCTGGTAGAGCTCCACGATGAGTTGGGGCTGCTCTCGCCAGATGAGCCCGTGGGATGGGGCGATAATCTCCACCGACACTTCGGCCAGCTTCTCGATGGCCTTGAGCACGGGCTTGCTAAACTTGGCCACGATGTTGACGTAGTAGCGGAGCGATTCTTTCTGGTAGAAGTCCAGATCCATGCACTCGTCGTCGAAGATGGCCCCGCGGAGGGCCCCGTAGCCGCCAAAGGCATCGCAGGAGAACAGAATGCGGTGCGTCGTCTCGTAGGTCATCATCGTCTCTGGCCAGTGCACGAAGGGCGTGGAGAAAAATTGCAGCGTCCTGCGGCCCAAGGAGAGCGTCTCCCCATCCTCGACGGCCCTGACGTTGTCGGTGATGCCATAGAAGGACTCCAGCATGGCCTGGGTCTTCTGCGAACCCAGGATGACTGCGTCGGGGGCTATCTTCCTGAGAGTGCGCAACACGCCGGTGTGATCCGGCTCCATGTGATTGATGACCACGTAGTCAATCTCGGAGAGTTCCACGATTTCGGCGATGTGGTCGAAGAACTCGTCTGTCTTCAGCGCCTTGGCCAAGTCAACGATGGCCTTCTTCTGGTCGTTGATCAGATAGGCGTTGTAGGAGACCCCCTCTTTTGTGATCGGCCAGAGGCCCTCAAAAAGGTCGGTGGTCCTGTCGTTTACGCCTATCCAATAGACATCCGGTTTGATTTCAACTGCTGGCATTGTTAATCCCCCTTTCTTCTTCCTCCACGAGCCTCTTTCCAAGAAGGTAGGCATCCTTCAGAGCCGTGGGATGCTCTTTGATCTCGTCCCTCCGGTCCACGCCGGGGACGAGGAGTTCTCCCCAGTATGCTACGTCAATGGTGAGGAAGAGATTCTGCACTGTAGCCTTGGCGTGTTCAAAGAGGTCAGGAAACCTGGTCCCGCCTGTGGAGATGAAAACCCCTTTTCTCTTCCTGTCCGCAATCTTTCTGTTGAGGATGTATTTGCGCGCCCAGAAGGCCTGACAACGGTCAATCATGGCCTTGGCCTGGGCGGTGACTCCGTAGAAATGAATGGGAGAGGCCAGGACGAGAGCATCCAGGCTCTCGATCTCCGGGTAGATCAGCCACATGTCGTCCTTCACCACGCACTCTCCCTCTGCCAGACATCCGTCGCAGTGACGGCAAGGTGAGATGTTCATCCTGGAGAGGATGAAGAGGCGGGTTTCG
>CAYNWI010000462.1:0-2124 GCA_964400825.1 uncultured Anaerolineae bacterium
CCAATATCCAATAGCCAAACCCTGTCCAATAGCCACGATCACTGTATCCGCCTCGACCGCGAACTCCGAACCGGGGATGGGAACAGGCCGCCTTCGCCCACTCTCGTCAGGCTCACCCAGCTCCATGCGCAAACACTCCAGGCTCGTCACCCGACCGTCCGCGCCCAACACCCTGGTTGGCGTGGCTAAGAAATGAAAGGCGATGCCCTCTTCTTCAGCCTCCTCGATCTCCCACGAATGGGCGGGCATCTCTTCGCGGGAACGGCGATAGATGATCTCGACCTGCTGCCCTCCCAGCCGCCTGGCCACCATGGCCGAATCAATGGCCACATCGCCCCCACCGATTACCACCACCTTCTCGCCGACTGTGGTCTCCCGGCCCAGGCTCACTTCCCGCAGGAAATCAACCCCGTGAAGCACGCCGGCCAGGTCCTCACCTTCGACGTTCAACCTGCGGCTGCCGTGAGCGCCCACCGCCACGAACACGGCGCCGTAATCTCTCCTGAGGTTATCCAAAGACAAATCACCGCCTCCCCTCTTTCCCCCCCGATGGGGGGGATGAAGGCTGATGGCGGTGTTGGTGCGGATCTCCACACCCAAATCCTGGATAGCTTCGATCTCACTTTGCAGGACATCTCTGGGCAAGCGATAGTCAGGAATCCCCACCGCCATCATGCCGCCAGCCACAGGCAGGGCCTCGAAGACGGTGACGGGATAGCCCTCGCGGGCCAGGAAGCAGGCAGCGGTGAGGCCGGCGGGGCCGCCTCCGACGACAGCGACCTTGTTTTTGACGTTTGACGTTTGACGTTTGACGTTGGGCTTCGGACTCTGGACTTCGGACTTTTCCCAATCCGCCACGAAGCGCTTGAGATACTGGATGGCGATGGGCTGGTCGTGCTCGCCTCTTCGACAAGCTGCCTCGCAGGGGTGATGGCAGACGCGGCCACAGACGCCGGGGAAGGGGATGGCTTCGCGGATCAGGGCCAGGGCCTCGGCGAATTTGCCCTGGGCGATGAGGGCCACGTAGCCCTGGACATGGATGCCGGCCGGGCAGGCAGCCTTGCAGGGCGCAATCCCTCGCTTCTCAATGGTAAAGATGCTCGGTACGGCATCATCGGGCTTGTAGATGGCCTTCTCACCGTCGGGCCGCACAGCCACTGGACAGACAGCGACGCACTCGCCACAGGCCGTGCACCTGGCCAGGTCCACGTAGCGGGGATGCTGCTGCACCTCGACCTGGAAATTGCTCTGCCCCCCCTTCATCCCCCCCAACTTTGGGGGGGAAAAGAGGGGGGGCGTTACCTCGGCCTGGGTAAGCACCTGGATGTTCGGATGCTTCATCGCTTCCAGGAAGATGGCGGTATCACCTTCGAGAAAGGGCGATCTCTCCACCAGGTAGACTTCCAGGCCCGAATTAGCAATATCAAGCGCAGCCTGCACGCCGGCCATGCTACCGCCGACGATCAATACCGCCCGGGCGTTTAGCCGCGTCATAGCGTCTCCTGCTCGCCGTACTCGTACCCTTTCTCAAAAGCTTTCAGGTTGAGCTCCTCGGTCCCCTTTGGAACTGAGGTGCGAACCGCCTCCCGCAGGGCCTCCACTGAGACCACATCGGTCACGGCAGCGAAGAAACCCAGCATGACGATGTTGGCCACGATCTTCCGTCCCAGCTCCTCGGCCAGGCGCGTGGCCGGGACCGAGAGGAGCTTCACGTCGCTAGCTGGATCGCCCGGCTCCACCAAATCCTGGTCAATGATAAGCAAGGCTCCATCTCTCAGGGTTGGAGCATACTTACTGTAGGCCTCCTGCGACATCACGACCAGAATGGCTGGGTCGGTGAGGTGAGGGTAGCTAATGGGCTCGTCGGAGACGATCACCTGAGCGCTGCAGGCCCCGCCCCGCGACTCAGGCCCATAGCTTTGGGTGAAGGTGGCCTGTTTCTCGTCGTGAATGGCCGCCGCTTTGCCCACTATGTAACCAGAGAGAATGATGCCCTGACCTCCAAAGCCAGTTAGCCGGACTTCCGTTCGACTCATGATCCCCCCGTTTCAGCATTCTTAGCCAACGCGGCGCTGCAAAAATCGAGGAAAGTGGGCTTCTCAATGTCCACAAACACCCCTTCGA
>CAYNWI010000463.1:0-2123 GCA_964400825.1 uncultured Anaerolineae bacterium
CAACACACGCCTGATCTCGCGCAGAAAGCGCGGCGGATCGGCTACGCACTGGAGGGCATGGATGCAGATAGCGCAGTCGAATGAATCGGTAGGGAAATGGAGATCGCGGTTGAAATCTGCCTGCTCAAATATGACGGATGCCTGTGGAAGCTGTGCCGCTTTCGCTCCGGCTTTCTTCAGCATCCCCGGTGCGAAATCAACGCCCACGACGTCGAATCCGACCTCTGCCAGCGCCAGGGCGTAGTTGCCGGTGCCACATCCGACGTCGAGCACCCGTTCGTTATCGCTCTGACAGTAGCTGGCCAACCAGGCCGCCGTCGCCTGAATGCCTTCGCGGGTTTCGGGAAGCTGGAGGTGGTCATCCCAGGTATAGCTGTGCAAGCTCCAAAACAGACGTTCAAGCCAGCGAAGTTGACACATGCCCCTTGACTCGTTACTCGTTAACTTGTTGCCTATCCCTCCCAGGCCAAGCCGTGCTTCTCGGCGAGCATCCGCGCCCTGGCCATCAGCGCGTCGTGATAGGGGCGGCGGTTGGCGGCGACGTGGCGGTATCCCTCCACCAGGTCGGGGTAATGCTTCTCCAGCACCCCTCTGACCCTCCCACCAATCGCACCGCTCAGCTTCATGCTATCCACGATGATGTAGGAGACGCCTGCCCTCGCCAGCTCTCCGAAGAGGGCGTCCATCTGCTCCTCGCCGTCGGAGAGGAAGGGCAAGAGTGGCCCGCAGAAGGCCCAGGTTTTGATCCCTGCCTCCGCCAACTTGGCCAGGGCTGTCAAGCGGGCCGGAACAGGCGAGGAGCTGGGCTCGAACACCTGCCGCACTTCCTCATCGAGAGTGGCGATGGTGAAGCCTACTTCTACGTCACGGAGGCGGCGGAGGAGATCGAGGTCACGCAGTACCAGGTCGGATTTGGTGAGGATAGAGACGGGGCAATCGTAGGCCGTGAGCACTTCCAGGCTGGCGCGGGTGATCTCGTACTTCCTCTCCAGCGGCTGGTAGGGGTCGGTCACCGTGCCGATGGCGATGTTGCCCGGCTTTGCCCGCCTCATCTGTCGGGCCAGCACCTCCGCCGCGTTGACCTTGACATCCACAAACGTGCCCCATTCCTCTTTGTGGCCGGTGAAGCGCTTCATGAAGATGGCGTAGCAGTAGACGCAACCGTGCGCGCAGCCAACGTAGGGGTTGAGGGCGTAGTCAACGCCTTCGATGCCCGACTTGGTGAGGATGGATTTACACTCGATTTCCCTGACGATCACTGTCGTGTCTTTGAAACAGCCTCCCGCAGGCTTCACAACCTGCGGGAGGCTGCTCCGCCTCAGAGGCCCTGCCTGATGGCGTCCAGGGTGGCCCTTGCATCCGGCACGAAGCCGAAGAAGCCCTCCAGCTTGTCGCAGCCGTAGTCGTCGCAGTAGGCGCAGTTGACGACGCCTCGCTCCATGCCGCAAGCGCGAATCTGGCACTCGAAGCAGTGGCTGCACTTGCGCCCCTCGTCGGTCAAGCAACCGTCACAGATGATGGATTCGACGGTCATGTCGGGCGCGTTGAACTCCTCCCGCCATTGTGCGGCCACTCGTTCCAGCGCGGCGCGGTCGTCGGCCTGGGTAGCGATGTAGGCCGGGCAGTTGCTGCACACCAGTCCACAGTAAGCAACGATCTTGTCCATTAGATTTCCTCCCTTTTTTTGTTATTTTCACGCCGCTAAGTCGGCGCGGATACCATCCAGGGTGGTGCGGGCATGGGGTGCCATGCCAAAGAAGCCCTCTATCTTCTCGCAGGCATAGTCGTCGCATTGGGCGCAGTTGACGACGCCCCGTTCCATGCCACAGGCGCGGACCTGGCACTCGAAGCAATAGCCGCACAATCGCTCGCTGTTCGACAGGCAGCCGTCGCACATAGCGGATTCGACGGTGAGGTCGGGATTATCGAACTGTTCCCGCGCTCGTGCGGCCATTCGCTCCAGCGCAGCCAGGTCGTTGGCCTGGGTAGCGACGTAGGCTTCGCAGTCGGTGCATACCAGTCCGCAGTAGGCAATCATTTTGTCCATCAGGCCACCTCCTTTGAAGTTTTTCAGTGTTGTCCCATCCGCTTCAGCACTCGCAGCACCAGGAAGGTGAGCCAGG
>CAYNWI010000464.1:0-2115 GCA_964400825.1 uncultured Anaerolineae bacterium
GGCCATGTGGAAGAAGCGGGACGAGGATGCGGAGAAGATCCTCACCCCCCTGCGCCCTCTGGTCCGCGAGACCCAGGCCAATAAAGTGATCATGGACCGGATGGTCCTGAATGCGGCCTTTCTAGTGGACGAGGCTCGCCAGGTGGAGTTCGATGCGGCAGTGGAAAGGCTCGACCAAGAGATGGGAAAGAGGCTCATCTTCAAGTACGTCGGCCCCGTTCCACCCTACAACTTCGTCAACATCGTGGTGACTTGGGAGGACTAATATCAGCCAAGAGAGGAGGAAGCTATGGCGACCGGATCTAAAATTGTGCAGCGTGCCAAGGAGCAATTGGCCCAGTTCACCGGGCTCAAGCCCGGCACTGTGTCGGCCCTCAGCAAAGATGAGGAGGGTTGGCACGTCACCGTGGACGTGATTGAGATGAAGTACGTCCCCGACACCAAGGACGTGCTAGCCGCCTACGAGACACTGTTGGATGATGAGGGCAACCTGCTCAGTTACCAGCGCACGAGGCGATACCGCCGTGACCAGGTAACAGAGGAAACATAGCCAACAGGCCAGGAGCAAAGGAGGATGATCATGGCAAAACAAAGAACTTCCGTCCCCGAAGCGATCAGCGCCTCTTTGTTGGAGGTAGCAGAGACCTTGGATGAGCAAGGAAAGGTCCACCAGGCCTTGGCCGCTTACTTGAAACTCATTGAGCACTATCCGGACGGCCGAGATGTTCCCGTCGCCATCGAAAGGGTACTGGCCATTGCCAATGAGTTTCGCCAGAAGGGGCAGTATCACGTGGCGATGAGGACATTTGATCGGCTGGAAGCGGCCTATCAGGGTCAGTGATAGGTCACGAGAGGAGGTATCACAATGATCAGCGAAGAACTTGCTGCGGTCATCTCGCGGGAGGCCAGCGCCGCACTGCTAAGAATCGGCAAAACCTACCAGGAACAGGGATTGCTCCACCACGCCCTGACCCCCTATCTGAAGATCGTAGCCTACTATCCCGAAAGCGAAGATACACCGGCCGCGGTGGAAGGAGTGGTGGCCATCGCTAAGGCCTTTGAAGAGGCCCAGCAACGCCGCATGGCCGTGTCGGTGTACGATCGGCTCGAACGGGCGGCCCGATTCCAACGCTGGGATGGGCATCGGGTGACCCCTGAGGGCGATATCTTGTGAAAAAGAGAGATGGGTAGACAAGCGAGCATTCATTGTCCAATCGGCCTCTTCCCCAGCCAAGAAGAGGAAATTGCCCGCTTGACCCAGGCGATCAACCAGGCCCGGACAGCGGTCGAGAAAGTACCCTGGGCCCAGGCCCTGATAGAGGCGGCGGACGTGCTCCTGGCCTGCGAGCAATACGACGCGGGAAGCCTGGATTGCCGCCTTTGCCGCGATTTCTCGGAGCTACGCCGCAAGGCAGCCTCCCTGGTTGTCCGGGCGGGGCGACTGGGCCGCTGAGTCTGGAAGATAGAGAATGGATGGATGGAGAATGGGGGGTGGAGGGAGTTCCGCCGTCCATCTTCCCGTTTTCATTGTCCACCTTCCATCCTCCAGGAGAGGAGGGCATTATGCCAAATGCACGTATGCAGCATCCTATTCAGGCCAATACCCTGGCCGAAATTCTGGAGCGGGTGCTAGACAAGGGAATCGTCATCGTCGGGGACATTGGCATCTCCCTGGTGGAGGTGGAACTGTTGAGCATCAAGATACGCCTGGTGGTGGCCTCGGTGGAGACCGCCATGCAGATGGGCATCAATTGGTGGAAGAGCGATCCCTACCTCTCCTCCTCGGCCCACCAACTGGAGGAGGAGAACCGTCTGCTTCGGGAGCGACTGGACCGCTTGGAAGCGAGATTGGAGACAGTACGATGACGAGAGCAAACCAAACGAACGTGACCTGCGCCTTCTGCCATGGCAAGGGTCGGGACCCCTTCGACATCATGTCGCCCCTGGCTACCTGCCAGGTCTGCGGTGGGACGGGGAAGCACACCCTGCGGCAACCGACAGCCCCCTGCGCCTTCTGCCAGGGCACGGGCGTCCACCCTGGCACCCGCAACACCTGCACTACCTGCGGCGGCGTAGGCATGGTGGAGATTCCAGCCAACGCTGTCACCTGCCCCC
>CAYNWI010000465.1:0-2113 GCA_964400825.1 uncultured Anaerolineae bacterium
TGGCGGCGGCGACGGTGGGCTGCGAACTCTACGCCATCGGTGGCTGGGACTGGACCGGAGCCTCCACCGTCAACGAGGTGTACGATCCGGCAGCCAATTATTGGACCCCCAAAGCATCCAAGCCGACGGGGGCGGCCAACGTTGGCGCTGCCGTCCTCGACGACCAAATCTACGTGGTGGGGGGACTGTCCAACAACCTTCGTTTCCTCGAGGCGGTAGAGGTCTATGACCCCGCCACGGATAGTTGGTCGTCGGCGGCGCCTCTGCCCGTGGGCCTGGCAGGGGCGGCGGTGGCGGCTGCGGAGGGCAAGCTCTACGCCTTCGGCGGCGACAGCGATTCAGGCGAGGTGAGCACCACCTACGAATACGATCCCGCTGCTGACACCTGGACGCAAAAGACTCCCCTGCCCGGTGGACCTCGATCCTACGCGGCGGCCACGGCGCTGAGCGGTAAAATCTACGTGGCCGGCGGCTGGCCCAACCTCCGCATCTTCGAAGAGTACGACCCAGCCAGCGACACCTGGGCCACCAAAGCCCCGCTCTTGAGGGGAAGACAATCGCCGGGACTGGCGGCCATCGGGGGCTACATTTACGCCGTCGGCGGCGGCTCTTACTGGAGCGCGCTGGGATATGTCGAGCGCTATGATCCCGCCACTGACACCTGGGTGTTGGTCTCATCTTTGAACAAAGGCCGCATCGGCACGGGCACGGCGGTGGTGGGAGGGGGGATTTACGTGGTGGGTGGCCTCGACATCTACGGCGAGGCCATCCCGACCAACGAAGCGCTGGCTCTGGAGAACTCCCTCTGCCCCTCGCTCAAGAAAGTTGACAAGGTGACAGCCCCACCGGGCGATGTCCTGACCTACACCCTCGCTCTCCATAATCTGGGCGACAGCGACTTCGCGGGGGTGAGCCTGGCCGATCCCATCCCGGCTCATACCACCTACGTGCCGGGCAGCATCAGCGGAGGGGCCGGCTACCGTGCGGAGACCGATCAAATCGAGTGGAGCGGCACGGTGGCGGCGGGCACGTCCATCACTTTCACCTTCCAGGTGACGCTGGATGATCCCCTGCTGGGGGAGACGACCATCGCCAACGTCGCGGCTATCAACGATGGCCGGGGCACGTCCTTCACCAAGAAGACGGCCACCAAGGTACAGGCGGCCAACCTGGAGACGTCCACCAAAGAGGTTGATAAAACGGCGGCTTCGTCGGGGGAGGTACTGACCTACACTATCGTGTTGAGCAACACAGGCTCAGCCGACGCGGTGGGCGCCAGTTTGGTTGATCCACTCCCGGCTGACACCACCTACGTACCCGACAGCGCGACTGGGGGCGCGGTTCACAACCCTGTCCTCAATCAGATAGAGTGGACGGGGGTGGTCTCGCCCACGGTATTGGAGAAGACCGCTTACAGTTGGCTGGACAGCGAAACGCCAGGCGGCCCCGTATATCAATGGGAAGAGATCAGCGAGACGGGCACTGAGGTCACCTCCTGGACTGATAGGAACAATGGCTTCGCAGGGCCCCTGGACATCGGTTTCGACTTCCCCTTCTTCGGCAACGTCTACTCCGATACCCTGTACCTGGGCACAAACGGCTACGTGAGCCTCGGCCAGGGCTACAGCGGCAACCCCGTGGGCACCCTGCCCGACCGTAGTTATCCCAACAATGACATCATGCCATTTGGCGGGTTCTGGTACATCATGGATGGTGTAACTCACGTCTATTGCCAGTTGCTAGACAATCCCACTCGCTTTGTCATCGAGTACGTGGACGTCCAATTGTGCTGTGATCTGAATACCTCTCACACCTTTGAGATTGTGCTCTACCCCAGCGGTGAGATCCTGACTCAGTATCAGAGCCTGCACGGGGACATCCCCTGGGTGGTGGGCATCGAGAACGAGGACGGCAGCGAGGGGCTGAACTATCCACCTTCTTTGGTCGCCGACGGTCTGGCCATCAAATACCTGCCCCCTGCCCCGCCCAATCCTCCCTACGTAATCAGCTTCCAGGCCAGAGTTAACGACGGCATCGAACCGGAGACAATCATCGCCAACACAGCCACCATCAACGATGGGATGGGGTTCTCTTATGCCAGGACGGCGACGAC
>CAYNWI010000466.1:0-2111 GCA_964400825.1 uncultured Anaerolineae bacterium
AGGCTGGTACGGATGGCTACCTCGGTCACCCACTGCTCGACGTTCCAATGGAAATTCTTCTCCGGCACCAGGGTGGCGATTCTCTTGTTATCACGGTAAACGCCCAAAGGGGTGGCAACCCGATGCTTGGCCGGGCTATTCTCAACCCAAAACCCCTCGTGTTCCAGAGTGTAGTCTTTAACAGTTACCGTCTCGCCCTCAGCCAGGGTCACCTGATACTCGGTCTGGTAGAGGGAGGAGCCAATAATCCCCACGGTGATGATGACCATGCTCAGGTGAACCAGGTAGCCGCCGTAGCGCCTGCGGTTCTTGGTGATCAGCCGCCTGAAGGCCAATAGGTAATCCTCTCCTGTCGAGCGATGGCGGGCCATTGTGCCCCGCAGAAACTCCCACAGGATACTGCTGGCCACGAACGTGCAAACGGTGAAAGACAAAAGGGCAAAAGGCTCCGTAACTCCGCGAACGGAGATCGCCACGGCGAGAGCCAGGGCCAGGATGCCGGGATAGAGCAGGTCGTTTAGGAGTCGTCTGAGCGAAGTCTGCCGCCAGCCCAGCCGGGGACAGACACCGATGAGGAGGATCAGGGCCAGGGACAAAGGGGCGGACACGCGCTCGAAGAAGGGGGCTCCCAAGGCCACCTGCGTGCCCCGCACGATCTCGCTGATGGTGGGGAAGACAGTGCCGATGAACACGGCCAAAGCCAGCCCGACGAAGAGGAGGTTATTGAGAAGGAAGCTCGCCTCGCGGGAAAGCAACGCCTTCAGCTTCACTTCGCTGGCCAGCTCTCGACGCCGATAGAAAGTCAGGCCGAAGGAGAGAATCAGGATACCGGCGAGGAAGGCCAGGAAGTAGTACCCCACAACCGACAGGCCGAAGGCATGGACCGACTGGATGATGCCGCTCCTGGTGACGAAGGTGGCGAAGATGCAGAGGGCGAAGGTCAGGGTGATCAGCACGATGTTCCACACCTTGAACATCCCTCGCCGCTCCTCGATCATCATCGAGTGCAGGAGGGCCGTGCCCACCAGCCAGGGGGCCAAGGAGGAGTTCTCCACCGGGTCCCAGCCCCAATACCCCCCCCAACCCAGTTCCAGGTAGGACCACCAGGCCCCCATGACAATGCCCAGTCCCAGGAAGAGCCAGGCGAAGAGGTTCCAGCGCCGGATGCCCCGTATCCATCCCTCCCCCAGCTTTCCAGTTACCAGGGCGGCGATGGCGAAGGCGAAGGGAACGGTGTAGGCGGCGTAGCCGATGAACACCACCGGCGGGTGGATGATCATCCAGAAGTTTTCCAGCAAGGGGTTCAGGCCGAAACCCTCGGCGGGCCTGATGGGGAGGGTGGCGAAGGGGTTGGAAGTAAGAACCAAAAGCAGCGCGAAGAAGGCCTGGCAAAAGGCCAACAGCGCCAGGGCGTAGGGCTTGAGCTCCCGGCTCCAGCTCTCTTCTCGGCGAGCTATGAGGGCGGAGAAGATGGTCAACAGCCACAGCCAGAGGAGAAGAGAGCCCTCTTGTCCCGCCCAGAAGGCGGAGAGAGTGTAGATCGTGGGCTGGTAGGTGCTGACGTGCTCGTACACATACTGAACCTGAAAATCGCGGGCCAGCAGCAGATAGATCAGGATGATCGAGGCCGAAGTAACCAACACGGCTGCGGCCACAACTCCCTTTTGGGCGCTCTCTACCAGTTTCGGGGACCCGCGGCGGGCTCCCAAGATTGAAGCCACCGCGGTACAGGCAGAGATAAAAAAGGCTAACGCCAGAGCGCCAGAGCCAACAATCGTCATGAAAACTTACCTCCAATCGTTACCAGGCTTACATTACTTAACCGGAGCTTCTGCGGTGGCCGTTGCTGCGCCTTCGTATTTGGATGGACATTTGAGGAGCAGGTTATTGGCTTCGAAGGATTCGCCTTCGAAGTATTTGCCCTCGATTACGGCCTCCGCGCCATCCTGGAGCATGTCGGGTCGGGGGCCGTGGTAGATCACAGCCAGGCTCCCGCTGGCGTCGGCGATCTTGAACCTGAGCATTAACTCTTGAGCGTTCCACTCGATGGTATCTCCTACGACAGTTCCAGCAACCCTCACCGTGCGCTCCGACAGCCCCTCCGCCTTCAC
>CAYNWI010000467.1:0-2097 GCA_964400825.1 uncultured Anaerolineae bacterium
TTCGGGGCTACCGAATTGGGCCAGGATTTGGCCCCCCGCCTGGCTCAACGCCTGGCGACTGGCCTGATCTGCGATTGTCTGGCCCTATCCATTGATGAAACCGAGCGCGTCCTGTTGGCCAGGCATCCGGTCTACGGAGGTGAGTATTTCCACGTCAGCACCTTCCTGGGAGCCAAGCCCCAGATAGCGACGGTGAGACCCGGCGCCTTCCGCCTCCCCTTCGCCGACGAGTACCGCTACGGCGATGTGGAGGAGATGGCCGTCAATCTGGAGGGAATCGAGGGCAAGATCAGGGTGCTCAGCGTATCCGCCGAAGAAGCTCAGCCTCAGGTGCCCTTGTCCAAAGCTAAGATAATCGTCGCTGGCGGGCGGGGCCTGGGGGATGCTGAGGGTTTTGCGCTGGTCGAGGAGCTGGCGGAGGCTCTGGGCGGCCAGGTGGCTGGCTCGCGCGGGGCCCTCGACGAGGGCTGGATCGGTGAGGAGCGCCAGGTGGGGATGAGCGAAGTCACGGTTAAGCCCGACCTCTACATCGCCTGCGGGATCTCCGGGGACGTCCACCACTACTTCGCCACGCAGGAAGCCAAGTTCGTGGTGGCCATCAACAAAGACCCAAATGCCCCCATCTTCAAAGTAGCCGACATTGGCATCGTGGGCCATCCCAAAGAAGTCATCCCACCGCTGCTGGCAGAGTTGAGAGCGCTGTAAACGGATTTCCGGAGCGGATTGAACGGATACTGGCCGCTCCCAATCCGTTCAATCCGTTCCCTGAATCCGTTGACAGCACCCTCGTCAGCCATCAGCAGACAACAAACGGGTAGATGGAACCTCTGTCCATCTACCCGTTTGCTTATCTAATGGGAGTGTGCTATCATACTCTCACCCCTGCGCCGGAGGCAAAGCATGAGAGAAGTCTTCATCGTCGCTGCAACTCGCACCCCCTTTGGCCGCTTCGGTGGGACGTTGAAGGATCTGACAGCCGTGGAGCTGGGCGCGGCGGCCATAAGAGAAGCGGTGAGGCGAGCTCAAGTGGACGGGGAAGCCATCAACCGCGTGATCCTGGGCAACTGCATGGGAGCCGTTACCCTGGGCCAGGTGCCGGCTCGCCAGGCAGCCCTCAAGGCTGGGCTTCCTGATAGCGTTCCCACCATGGCCATCAACACGGCCTGTACCGCGGCCCTTCAGGCGGCCGGCCTGGGCTTGGCCATGATCCGCCACGGTGAGGCCGAGGTCGTCGTCGCCGGCGGGATGGAGAGCATGAGCCAGGTGCCCTACATCCTGCCCCAGGCCCGCTGGGGGTATCGGTTGGGGCACGGGCAGGTCGTGGATGCCCTTACCAACGCCCTCACCTGCCCCATCAGCGGGGTGCACATGGGCGTCTTCGCCAGCCAGGTGGCCCAGGAGCACGGCATCGGCCGCCAGCAGCAAGACCGCTGGGCGCTGAGGAGCCAGCAGCGCTACCAGGCAGCCAGGGCAGCGGGCAAGTTCGGCGACGAGATCGTGCCCGTGGAGGTGGAGACCCGCCAGGGCAAGATCGTGGTGACTGGCGATGAACAGCCCCGGCCCGACACAAGTTACGAGAAACTGGCCGCTCTGCCACCGGCTTTCAAGCCCGAAGGGACGGTGACGGCGGGCAATGCGCCGGGTCTCAATGATGGGGCTGCGGCTCTGGTTCTGATGTCCCAGCAGGCAGCCGAGGCGCGGGGCCTGCAGCCGCTGGCGCGGATCGTGGCCACGGCGCCTGCCTCGGCCGCGCCCCGCCTGATCAACGTGGTGCCCGCCCTGGCAGCTCAAAACGTCCTCCAACAAGCCGGCCTGGCCGCGGGAGATATTGATCTGTGGGAGATCAACGAGGCCTTCGCTGCCGTCACCCTGACCGCTATCCAGATATTGGGCTTGGACCCGGAGCTGGTCAACGTCAACGGCGGCTCGGTCGCCATCGGCCACCCGGTGGGGGCTACGGGGGCGCGCATTTTGATGACCCTGATCTACGAGCTGCGCCGCCGAGGCGGGGGGGTGGGCCTGGCCACCATCTGCGGCGCGGGGGCGAATGGGTATGCGATGGTTGTGGAAGTAACCAAACAGTGAAACGTCAAACGT
>CAYNWI010000468.1:0-2095 GCA_964400825.1 uncultured Anaerolineae bacterium
AGCCGCCGTAGCGCGGGAGCAGGGATTCGATGTCTACGCGCTGACGGTCCGGTACCTGCAAAGCCTGGAGGAGGCCGGCACCGAGCCGGAGATGTCCATGGTCCTGAAGCTGTACCCGTTGGTGCGGGGCGAGTTCGACGTCAACAACACGGGCCCATTCTCGACCGCCATTCCCGGAGCATCATGGACCTTGGCCGACGCGACGCCCGCTCACAGGCAAGCCGTCGAGGCCTGGCATGCGAGCTACGACAAGGGGTTGGTGTGGTTCCTGGCGAGTGATCCAGCCGTGCCCGCCTCCATTCGAAGAGAGATGGCATCATACGGCTGGTGCGCAGACGAGTGGCCGGACAACGACCACTTCCCCTGGCGGCTATACGTCCGAGAGGGCCGCCGGTTGGTCGGCGAATACGTCATGAAGGAGGCGGACCTCGACGCGCGGGCAACGAAGGCTTCCGTTGTGGCCATCGGCTCGTACCGAATCGACTCGCACTACATATCGAGATGGATAGAGGATGGCGTTGTCTACGCCGAAGGCGCCCTGTTCGAGCCCTATCGTGAGTACATGATCCCCTACGAAGCGATTCTCCCCAGATCGCCGGAGGCAACGAATCTCATCGTGACAACCTGCCTATCCTCGACGCACGTGGCCTGGGCTGGGCTCAGGATGGAGCCGCACTTGATGATGCTCGGCAAGGCGGGCGGTCAAGCGGCAGTCTTCGCCGTCCAGACTGGAGGCGCAGTGCAGGGCATCGATGTGACCGCGCTCCAGCGGACGCTCGTCGGCAGGGGAGCGGTCCTGGCACTACCCCCCGTCACCCTGTCGGGCCCAAATCAGCGATGAGCCGTCGAGTTGCCAGGGGTCACTGCTGGTCCACCGGGATAACCGGAGGGCAACCTGTCCAGAGCGAGACCAGCCTTGCTGCAGCTCGGCCCGCGCGTGAGTGCTCGACACAGTGAACATGCGGAGTCTCGTCGTTCTCTTCTGCGCAGCGGCCCTGGTCTGCGCGTTCGGCACAGGGTGGCTGGCAGGTCGGTCGGGCTTCATCCCGTCCTCGGCCGGCCATCTCCTCGATCCCTATTTCATGGACCCAACCAGCCTGGGCGAGATGCCTACAGACGACGCCGGCGTGCCCATGACCGAGTACGCAACGGGCCTGGAGTACAACCCAACCCTCATCGCGGGCCAGGCTATCGGCTACTACAACGACTGGCTGCGGACGTCATCGCCACATTCCCGTGCCAGATTCCTGGACCTCTGCGACTGGCTTGTGGCCCACCAGCTGAAGGACGGCCGCTGGGTCTACAAGTTCAGCTACGGCGATCAGCCCACTCCTTGGTGGTCGGCTCTAGCCCAGAGCCACGGTCTGAATGCGCTCGCGCGTGCCTTTGGGGCCACGGGCAATGCGAAGTACAAAGCTGCCGCCAAGCGCGCACTGCTGCCGTTCCACAGGCCGCTTGAGGAGGCAGGCGTCACGATGATTGACGAGGGGCATGTCTGGTACGAAGAGTATCTGCCTCCAAGGGCGCCGCACACCCTGAATGGGTTCATGTTCGCTTTGATAGATCTCTGGGACTATCAGAAGGAATTCGGTGACGCAGACTCGCGGCAGCTATGGCGGGACGGCATCCAGACGTTGACTCACTTCATCGACCGCTTTGACACCGGCGCTTGGAGCTGCTACTCGATGACCTACCCGCCAGGCACGCCCAGACTGAGCGTGACCCACCCGGTAGCCTACCCCGCCCCGAGTGGCTGCAAGCTGGCGACCGCCAGCTACCACCAGATACACGTCTGGCAGCTCCGCGAGCTCCACTCGATCACGCATAACCCCATCCTCGGGGCATATGCCGACCGCTGGCAGGCTTTCCTCCCGACGTCATCCCGAGCGCCATGAGCACGGCGAGCGCGATGATGACGGCGCCGCACCCCAATCCCGGCCCCGTACGAGGTGCTGAGGCTCTGCCTGAGTATCTCAGCATCTGCGCGGGCGAAGCCTCAGAGGATGACGGTGGCAAGTCGTGGGATCGTACTGCGGTGGATGCCTGTCTGCCCGCGCAGCCACAGTCTTGGGGACGGACGCAAGAACCTGCAAGG
>CAYNWI010000469.1:0-2095 GCA_964400825.1 uncultured Anaerolineae bacterium
GTTCGCTGGTACACCTCGCCCTCGGCAAATAGCTCCTCGAAGAGCTTCTCGCCCGGGCGAGTTCCTATGAACTTGATATCAATATCCCGCCCTACCTCCAGCCCGCTGAGCCTGATGAGGTCATGGGCCAGATCCACGATGGCCACCGGCTCGCCCATGTCCAAGACGAAGACTTCGCCCCCCTGGCCAATGGCTGCTGCTTGCAAGACCAACTGCACTGCCTCGGGAATGGTCATGAAGTAGCGACGCATGTCTGGATGGGTGACGGTCACCGGACCACCATGAGCGATCTGCTCGCGGAAGATGCACGACACGCTGCCCCGGCTGCCTAGCACATTGCCGAAACGCACGGCCACGAAAATCCGCCCGTTGCGCTCCGCCGCAGCCTCCACCAGCAACTCCGCCACCCGCTTGGTAGCACCCATCACGCTACACGGATTCACGGCCTTGTCGGTGGAGATCAGAACGAAGCGTTCCACGCCCGTATCCTCTGCCACACCGATCAGACATTGGGTGCCCAGCACATTGTTGCTGATCGCTTCCTCAACGTTGCACTCCATGATGGGCACGTGCTTGTGCGCCGCTGCGTGGAAGACGATGCAGGGTTGGTGATGGCGGAAGACTGCCTCCAGCCGCGGCCGGTCGCGGATGTCAGCGATGACGGGATGCAGAGTCACATCGGGGTGCTCGGCCGTCAGGTCGCGCATGGCGCGGAAGATGCTGTTCTCGCCGTGGCCCAGCAGCACCAGTTCCGCCGCGCCGTGCTGCGCCACCTGCCTGCAGATCTCCAGGCCGATGGAGCCGCCAGCGCCGGTGACGAGCACTCGTTTGCCCCTGACCATGCGAGCCACCTCGTCGGCCTCGATCTCCACCGGCTCCCGCCGCAGCAGGTCCTCAATGTCCACGTCCCGGATCTGGTTGACGCTGACCTGTCCTGACAGCATCTCGTAGATTCCTGGGATGGTCTTGGCCTCGACACCGGCTTCTTCACATAGCTCGACGAAGCGCCGGATGGTCTTGCCCGGCGCGGTGGGCATGGCAATGATGGCCTGGCTTAGCTTGTAGTCGCGTACTACCTCCGGGATGCGCTCCCGGTCGCCCAGAACGGGCAATCCCTGGATCTTCACCCCTTGCTTGGTCGGGTCGTCGTCTATGAAGCCCACCGGTTCCAGCCCCAATTGCGGGTTGGCCTGCATTTCCCGCACGATCATGCGGCCGGCGTCTCCAGCACCGATGATCAAGACCCGCTTTCCGCCGGGATGACCACGCTGACGCCAGCGCTCGACCAGCCGTACGCTGAAGCGGATCCCGCCCACGGCTATGAGGATTAGCATGCCGTCAATCAAGGGCATGGAGCGGGGGAGCAAGGGTGCAGGGGTGCAGAGGAACTGAGGTGCAGAGGAGCAGGGCGGGAGGAGGCGGAGGGTGAAGAAGAGGAGGGTGTTGATGGTGGTAGCAGCGGCGACGGCGAGGACGATGAGGGCGATCTCGTCCACACTGGCGTAGCGCCAGTAGCGACCGTAGAGACCTGCCCGCCAGAAGATGAGCAAGCGAACTACCAGCCCTATCAGGGTAAAGACTAGCAATGCTCCGGCGTAGCGTGGCAGTCCCTCGAATCCATCCAGGCGCAGGGCCAGGGCCAGGGCCGGGATGACTACCAGGGCTGCCAGGTCCAGGGCGAAGAAGTGTCGGTTGCGAAGCTTGAGTAGGAAAGTAGTCATTGTCAATTGAAAGATGGAGAATGAAAAATGGATGATGGAAATTGGATCATTTGAAAGTCTCCCATCTGGTCATCAAGGTTCACAGCATTGCGCTCACCAGCCCCCCCGGCCCCCCAACCCTGGGGGGAGTTCGATGCCCCCTGGCCCCCCGATCCTGGGGGGAGCAAGGTCAGTTCCCCCCAAAGTTGGGGGGTTAGGGGGGCAGCACAGTCAGCCCCCCCGGCCCCCCAATCCTGGGGGGAGTTCGATGCCCCCTGGCCCCCCGATCCTGGGGGGAGCAAGGTCAGTTCCCCCCAGCCTTGGGGGGTTAGGGGGGCGAGTTAGGGGGGCGGGTTAGGGGGGCTATTCCCGCGCTGCTTCCAGAATCCGCTCCA
>CAYNWI010000470.1:0-2092 GCA_964400825.1 uncultured Anaerolineae bacterium
CGTCGAAGGCATGGTGGCCCGTTTCCGTCAGGAGCTAGGCCCCGACATGAAGGTCGTCGCCACCGGCGGTTTGGCCGAGATCATCGCCCAGGAGACCGACGTCATCCAGTTCGTGGATCCGTGGATTACGCTCAAGGGGCTGCGGCTGATTTATGAGATGAACGAGTGAGTGCCTATCGAATCTTGCCCCGGCCCTGGATAGGCCAGGCGACTTCTACGTCCTATCAAGGCCCAAGGAAATCTCTTGCCAGGCGCTCGTAGACTTGTGCTGTGAGCCGCAGCGAGTCAATGCTGACTCGCTCGTCGTTTCCGTGCGCAAGCGTGGTGATCTCCGAGAGCTTCAGCTTGTCATCTAACAAACTGAAGCCATAGGCCTGAGCGCCCACATCACGATAGAAGCGTATATCCGACGCACCCGTCAAGAGCATCGGGACCAGCTCGGCATCGGGCGACGTACATTGTCGGATGGCCTCGCGCAGCGTGTCCACGAAATCGGATTGGGATGGACTGGCATTGCCCACAGAGGTGGGCAACCCAGGGGCCTTTTCGATCTCAACCTCTGACGCCAAGTCGCCCAGGGCGCGCTTCACATGGTGCATCACGTACTGATCATCCTGGCCTGGGAGGGTGCGTATGTCAACGTCCAAGGTCGCTTGTCCCGCTATGACATTGGTCTTCGCCCCTCCTCGGGCCACGTTGGGGGAGATGGTCATTCTGGTGAGAGCATGGAGTGCCTTAGCCATCCCTACGTTTTTCTTCGCTGAGAGCTTAATCGCCAACGGCACGAGGTGCCTGTTTTCCAGGAAAAGACGCATCAACCATTTCAACCCCAATCCTCTGGCCAGATCCCCGATGAACCTGGTCTCAATGGGGGGATTGTATCTGCTCAGCCGGAGGGCAGCCCGGCTCATTTTGAGCACCGCATTTGGCACCCCGTAGGGCATGCTGCCATGTCCCTCTTCGCCTCGGAACTTGAGCCTCTTCCAGTTGACACCTTTTTCTCCCACCATAAAGACATAACGAGAAGGAGCGATAGGGAAGCCGCCGGCCTCGGTGACTGCAAAGTCGGTTTTCACCAGCTCGGGGTGATGGTCCAGCATCCACTTGGCCCCAAACAGCCCGCCCGCCTCTTCATCGGACACGGCTAAAAAAACCAGGTCTCCCTTCGGCTGGAAACCCTCCTGCGCCAAACCCGCGAAAACCACTGCCTGGCAAGCTACGATAAACAGCATGTCGAACGCCCCTCTGCCCCAGATGAAACCGTCCTTCTCAACCCCCTCCCAGGGATCCACCGTCCATGCACTGGGATCCTCAACGGGCACAACATCAACGTGGCAAGGCCCAAACGTGAGGGAGGGATGCTCAGGGTCTGTACCTTCTATCTTGGCGTAGAGGTTTCCTCTCTCCCGGTCGGATTCAAAGACCTGACATTCGACCCCATGGGCGGTGAAATACTCCTTGAGCGTCCGGATGGACCTCAATTCGTTTCCAGGCGGGTTGACGCATTTGTTCTGAATCATGTCTTTGAGCAGTTTCTTGATCTCCCTTAGACGTTCCTCTTCCGACATAGTTGCTACTCCTTCTTACAAAATTGGGTTTGTAGAGGCCGACTGCCCGTGCCCTTTGGCCAACAGCCAAGAGGCGTACTGTCGTTTATGCACACTCCTCACTTAGCTGTCACAGATGTCGGCTATGCTCTCCAGCACGTAGTCCGGCCGAATGGATGAACGGGAGAGAGCCTCGCGCCGAGTGATGCCGGTGAGGACAAGGGCCGACGCGGTCCCAGCCCGCTGGGCCATGACCACGTCGGTCTCCAGGCGGTCGCCGACGACCAGGCACTGCTCCGGCGAAAGGCCGCCCATGCGCGCCAACCCCGCCTCAATGATGAGGGGCGACGGCTTGCCGGCCACCAACTCCACCTTTTTGCCCGTGCAGCCCTCAAGGGCCCCGATGACGGCCGCCGCGTCGGGAATCTCGCCCCCCTCGACAGGACAGGTACGGTCGGCGTTGGTGGCCACGAAACGTGCCCCCTGCCGGATGGCCTGGAAGGCGGTGTTCAGCTTGCGATAATCGAAGGTGCGGTCGAAGGCGG
>CAYNWI010000471.1:0-2092 GCA_964400825.1 uncultured Anaerolineae bacterium
GATCGCCAGCTTTGCACTCGAGTACAAGGTTCTGGGGAGCGATGCGATGGCGGATAACTTCTTTTACAGGAGACCAACCGGTGGCGACAAAGGAGAAATCCTCGGTAGAGATATGTCGTTTGTCCTGCTGAGCGTGCAAGCGGTAGGTGACTCGCTCTCGATAGGCGAAAGGCGGTAATTCGACGCGCCAATAGCTATGGCCCTGGGCGTCTCGCTCCCAACGGCCCCCAGCTTGGCCTTCCTCAAGAGATGACTCCCTTTGCCAGGTAGCCCACACAGCTTCAGCGGCCCTGGACGGCCAAGTCGCCACCCCTAATGCGACAGACTCTCCAGCCATCGGGTGGCGTGGGAAGCGTTCCGTGGGCTCCTGCTCGTAAGGATGCTCAAGGCCATAAGGATTGTGAAACAGACCCTGGAGACAGGTAACTGCACTCATTGGTCACATCGCTCTTTCCTGGCGGGTGAAAAGGCAAGGGACAACTAGCGTTGCCCCTTGCAAATTTGCACTATCTTGGGATTGTTGCTGTGTATCACCCGAGGTGCTCCTCCACTACCAGCACTGCCCCTGAACAAGGCGGCAACGTCGCGCCGGTGATCCGCCCGGCGGCTACCTGCGCCCAGCCACCTTTCCATACATCGTGCAGGATCATGCCATCATTGAACAGGCCCTGCAGCGGCACGTCCAGGTCGTAGCTGGCCAGACCGTTGTTCAACACCACCACCAGCGTCTCCCCCTCCTCCTGACGGCCAAAGGCGTAGACCCCGTGCTGATCGTCGGTGTGCAGGTGGAAGTAGCGCCCCCTCCGCAAGGCGGGATGCTCACGGCGTAGGGTGATCGCCCGCCGGAAGACTGCGAGCAGATCATGGTCCCAGCGGGCCTCGTCCCAAGGGAAGGCCCGGCGACAGTCTGGATCCCTCCCCCCCTCCAAACCAATCTCGTCGCCGTAGTAGATACAGGGGGCGCCGGGATAGGTCATCTGGAACAGGACGGCCAGCTTGAGCGCCGAAACGTCGCCCCCGGCCAGGGTCAGGAAGCGGGCGGTGTCGTGGCTGTCCAGTAGGTTGAGCTGCGCCAGGGTGACCTCCCAGGGGTAGAGCGCCAAAAGCTCCTCGATGTACTGGGCGAAGGCCGGCGCATCCAGCGAGGGGATGGGCGCATAGTCCATCCCGGCCACCAGTTCTCCGTCCAGCCTGTCGCCGACGAAGAAGCCGATGCATGTCCTGGTGAAGAGATAGTTCATCACCGCATCGAACTGGTCGCCCTGGAGCCAGCGGGTGGCCTCTCCCCATATCTCGCCCACGATGTAGGCCTCGGGGTTGGCGGCCTTGACGATGTGGCGGAACTCCTGCCAGAAGATGTCATCAATGCAGAAGGGCACATCCAGCCGCCAGCCGTCTATTCCCTGCTCGATCCAGTAGCGGGCTACGTCGAAGATGAACTTGCGAACCTGGGGGTTGTCGGTGTTGAACTCGGGCAGGGCCGGTGCGTCGGCCCAGCACTGGTAGTTAGGCTGGCCGCTATAGGCGTTCAGGGGAAAACCTTTGACGTGGAACCAATCCACGTAAGGCGAGGCGGGGCCGTTCTCCAGGATGTGGTTGAACTGGAAGAAGCCCCGGCCAGCGTGATTGAAGACTCCGTCCAGGATTACGCGGATGCCCCGCTGGTGTGCCTCGTCCAAAAGGCGACGGAAAGCGGTGTTTCCGCCCAGGATGGGGTCAACCTGGTAGTAGTCGTGAGTGAAATAGCGATGGTTGGCTGCCGATTGGAAGATGGGATTGAGGTAAATGGCGGTGATGCCCAAATCCTGCAGGTAGTCCAGGTGCTCGACCATACCCATAAGGTCCCCGCCCTTGAAGCCGTGGACAGTCGGCGGGCTGGCCCAAGGCTCCAGGTTTGACGGCTTGGGCACGGCCTGGCTCTTGGCGAAGCGGTCGGGGAAGATTTGGTAGAAGACAGCGTCTTTGATCCATTCGGGGGTGGTGAATTTCGTCATTCCCATTCGAGCACAATCAGGCTCCAGTACTTCAGCGAGGGGATTTCAAGAAGGAAGTAGTCTCCGCTTTCATCTGTGCCCATCCTGCCGGTTAGCGG
>CAYNWI010000472.1:0-2090 GCA_964400825.1 uncultured Anaerolineae bacterium
GTGTGGATCAGTTGGGCGATGGTGTTCAGCGTGTTGAATAGAAAATGCGGGTTGATCTGGGCCTTGAGCGCCGTCAGTTCCGCCTGCGTCGCCAGCGTTCGCAGTTCTTGCTCCACGCGTTCCTTTTCCTTCAATTGGCGGTAGTAGCCCAGGGCGAGGCCTGTGCCGTGGATGATCGGAAACACGATCACCATGCCCCCCAGGGCGCCCCAGGCGGCGGAGGGTACGACAGCAAAGCCAAGGATGCGGCTGCAGACCAGCAGGGCCAGTAACGCGCCCAGGACGTGTTCGAGCAACGAGAAGGTCATCTCCAGTCCCAGGTGCAGCCAGTCCTGTGACAGCCTCTCTAGCCAGGGATGGAGGAATGCCCGGTCCAACCTGTAGAGGACATAGATCGAGCTGCTGATAGCCAGACCGGTGGTGAGTGAAACGGGATAGTCCCTGGTCGCGAAGCCGACCCCCAGCCCGAACCCGATAGCAGGCAGAAGAATCTCCACCAATAATGTGCGCACGATGGTGCGCTCGCTTGCTTTCTGCTCTGTCATTGGCTTGCCCTGTATTTCACGCGCTCACCTTATCATAGACGGAAGCCCACGCGATGTCAAACCGGGCTTTCGGCGTTGCGTTCACTGAGCCAGGTTTCTCTCTACAGCGAGTTTTCCTTCTTCGCTGCCAGAACAAACAAGTTCAGCCCGGTCTCACTCTTGATGATCTCAAAGCCAGAATGTTCCAGCAGTTCCTCGACCTCCTCCGGCGTGAAAGCTGTTTCGTAAGCACGCAGACGCTCGCGGGTGATCTCAAGATCGGTCCCCAGGCCAGTGAGGAGGACGAACAAGGTCCGCTTCCAGCGAGCGCAGGCTCTGTTCAAATCCTCCAGTGCCAGAACCCCACCAGGCTTCAGCACACGGTATATCTCGGCGCATCCGGCCGGGGCATCCTCCCATTCATGGAGGGACTCACGGCTGACAACCAGGTCAACGATGTCCGAATTCACCGGGAGCTGCTCCGCCCTCCCCGGCCGGGCCTCGAACCGCTCCAGTCCCGCCCTCGTGGCGCACTGCCGCGCTGTCTCTACCGCATGGGGCGAGGGGTCCACCCCGATGAAGGCCGCTCCCGGCAGCAGCTTGGCTAGCTCAATGCACAGGAAACCGGGGCCGGTGCCCACGTCCACGATGAGGGGGTTCTCCGGCAAAGACGGCAGGCTCTGCACAATCCGCCGGGCGAGGGGGGCGTGGACATAGCGGGTTCTCGGCTCCATCGCCCGCGCGTAGAACTCCACCTCCTCCACTCCCCACACCTCCAGGCTCAGTTCGGCGCGGCCCTTCTCGGTGACCTGCAGGTCGTCCCCGGCTGTGACCAGGCCCTGCTCGACCAGTGTCTCGAGCGCGCCCACCACCTGCTTCTCCAGCCCAGCCCCTTTGCCCCATCCCAACTCGCGGAGGACCGGCACGCCCTGGGCATCAAGCACCTCCCGACAGCGGACCAGCAGCGTCGGGCGGGCCAGCGGCCCTTCCTCAGCGACGAGGTGCAGCAGCCAGTCAGCCAGTTGCCGCTCCTGGAAACGGCGATACTCCTCCACAAAGCCGAGCTCGTAGCGGGAGAAGTCCATTTCCTCACCGCGCAGCGCCCGTAACGTCTCCATCGCCAGTTCGACGCCGCTCTTGAGGATGAGGACAGCCACCGCCAGTCCCACCAGCGTGTCCAGCAGGGGGAAACGCAGCAGCGTGGCCACCAGGCCAGTGATGACCCCCGCCGCGACGATGGCGTGGTTGCGGGAGTCCACCGCCTGGGCGATGAGCGGTTGCTGTCCGCTCCGCGTGGCCACGTAGCGCTGGTAGAGCGAGAGCAGCAAGCAGACCAGGCCGGAGAGGATAGCGGCGGCGAAGGTCAGCAGGTCCGCCTCTACCTCTTCGGGGACGAGGACGCGGTGCACCGCCTGATAGCCCGCGCCGATCCCGACCCCCAGCATCAGCAGCACCAGCACCACGTTGACGACCTGCTCCTTGTTCAGCCGCAGGCCGACGAAGACCAGCACGCTGGAGAGCCCATCCATCGCCGTGTCCATCCCGTCGGAGATGAGGCCGATGCTG
>CAYNWI010000473.1:0-2076 GCA_964400825.1 uncultured Anaerolineae bacterium
CCTCGATTATCGCGTTCAACTCATTGGCACCAGCCCAATGAGCAACGCAACCTTTGCAGCGGCGAGGTCATGCATTCTTGGGTTTAATCTTGACGAACATATACTTGGTGTTACCCCAGTTCGGCACTGGATCCGTATAGGGATCATCCACAGATGGATACCCGGTGAAGTAGGTGGTGTCCATGGTCGTGAAGACGTTGTACGCCATGAGCGGGGTAATGGGCATCTCCTGTGCGGCGAGCTTGCAGAACTCCTGCCCCAGCTCGACGCCCTTCGGGTCGTCGAAGGAGATGTTCTGGATGGCTTCAATGATCCTGTCGAGCTCGGGGGTCTTCCAGCGCATGCTGTTGGTGCCAGCGGCGGATTCGCCGCTCGGTACGTAGAACTTTGAGTGCCAGGACTGGAGGAAGAAGAACAGGTCGGGGTCCCCACCCCAGGTCTCGATCGTCCAGGCCAGGTTGGCGGTGTATTCGCCGGTGCCCATGATGGCCCAGGGGTTAGCCTGCGCGTCGAGGGTGGTGTCGATGCCGAAAGCCTTCCAGTTCTCGACAACCATGGCAGCCGCCCGGTTCATGGTGGGGTTGGATTCACTCATGCTCATTAGCGGCACTTTGAAGGCCGAACCATCTGGCAGAGCCCACTTGTCGTCAATCTTCTGCATGCCAGCGTCGAGCATCAACTGCTCAGCAGCCGCGAGATCGTATTTCCACCAACCGGCTCCAATGTACTGCTTGATGATTTCGGGATCGGTTGGCACCAGGTCGCCCAGGCTCTGGCGGGCTAAATCGGCAATCCGTTGGGCGGCGGTTGGATCGTAGGGCTTGTAGTCCTGCCCACCAACTTCAATAGTGAAGTCTTTCAACCAGGGTTCCAACGGCTCGTGGTAGTAATGGGGGTACATACCGGTCGGCGGGACGTGAATGGCGGAGATGGTTGCCGCGCCTTTGTAGGAGGCCATGGCGACCTGGGCGATGTCGATTGCAAGCGTCAGCGCCCAGCGGACTTCCTTTTTGTCCAGGCCGGGTTTTTCGTTGTTGTAGATGATCGCCGGCAGGGTGGGATCCGGATGAGCCCAGGGGAACGAAGGGAACCAGCCGACCGAGGTCGGGCTTTCCTTGGCCAGGGTAATGCGGCCTTCAGGAGTGATGTCGTGGATCACATCCAGCTGGTGTGCCTTCTGGGCGATAACGCGCTTGTCGCTTGGGCCTGGATCAATGTACATGGCGTACTTAACAGACACCTCGCCAAGGCGGGCGACCGAGGTCCGCTGCCAGTCTTCGCGGCGCTCCCACAGGAACCATTTGCCGTTTGGATCAGAGTCCTTGAGCGTGTAGGCGCCCAGGCTGACCGGCGGGTTGAACTTGAACGCCACCGGGTCTTTCTCCTTTTCAAAAATGTGCTTGGGCATGATGTAGCAGGCGCCCCAGCGCACGGTGAAGGACGAGTGGAAGCGCGAGTTGGGGGCTTTCAGATAGAAGACAACGGTATTTCTATCGGGCTGTTCCAGATGGTCGATATTGCCCTCGAACAGGCCCTGATACCCCATTCCAGGCGTGTTCTTCAGGAGATCAACGGTATAGTACAGGTCATCCGCTGTAAACTCGACGCCGTCGCTCCAGTAGAGGCCCTCGCGGAGTTTTACGGTCATCTGGGTGAAGTCGTCATTGTAGATCGGCTTCTCGGCTGCCAGGGCATTATCCCATACGCCGTCGACTCCCGCATCCGGGTCGATGTACCACAGCGCATCCAGGGCCAGTTGCTGGAGGCCGTTTATCCAGAAGGCGCCGTAGCCGCTCCGCCAGCGGTTGAAGTCATCGGCGGGTAAGGCGGTCCCGCTTGGGTTCTCCAGGATGAGGCACTGATCCCTGGGCACGCCTGGCGCGACTTCCTCTACTGCAGGCGCAGCGGTTGGCTGCTCTACTGCAGGCGCAGTGGTTGGTACAGCGGTTTTTTCGCCCTCACTTGGCTCTTCGGTGGAAGGTGGGCAAGTGCAAGCCGCCAGCACGGTAGTCGCTGAAAATAAGGCAGCTTGCTTCAAGAACTCACGTCTTGTCAGATTGACTTTCTTTTTCATCT
>CAYNWI010000474.1:0-2074 GCA_964400825.1 uncultured Anaerolineae bacterium
GGTGTTCGAAACCAACCGCTACTCGGCGCCGGTGGATGAGGCCTACCGAAACCTGGTGATCAAGGCCTACCCGTTCCAGATCGACATCCTCCACCTGGAGCGGGTGATCGCCAGCCATCCCCGGTGTTACGGTCGGGACCAGGACATCTTTGATCCTTTGCACTACCTGCCGCTGCTGGAACAGCGCCCTGGTGCCTTCGAGCATGCCAAACCCATCCGCCGCTGGCGTGAGGGTTGGCCTCCGGCCTACGAACGGCTACTGGCTCGCCTGCGGGCACAATGGCCGGATGGACAGGGCGTTCGAGAGTTCGTTCGTGTTCTGAAGCTGCATCGCGATCACCCTGCTGACCTGGTAGCGCAAGCAGTTGGTCAGGCCCTGGAATATGGCTGTGCCCATGCCGACGGCGTTGAACTCTGCCTCCGTCAGTTGATGAATCCAGAATCGCCTGCGTCTCCCATTGACCTGGCCGATTGGCCCAAGTTGGTTGCTGTGAGTATCCAGGTGCCAGATCTGCATTGCTACGACCAGTTGCTGGAAAGGGTGTGACCGCATGGAAACGAACATGCTCTTGGACACGTATCTCAAAGAGCTACGGCTCCCAACGTTCTTACAGAACTACCGCAAGTTCGCCGGGGATGCCGCTCAGGCCAACCACAGCTATGATCGATTTCTGTTAGCCCTGGCCGAACAGGAGGTGGCGCAACGGGAGCGCAACCGCATCGCCCGACGCATCAAGACAGCTCGCTTTCCGGTGCTGAAGGAACTGGCGGACTTTGATTTCTCCTGCATCACCAGCCCGAACAAGCAGCGAGTGCTGGAGTTGGCTCGCGGCAGCTACCTCCAGAAATCGGAGCCCATCCTCATGGTTGGAAACCCCGGCTTGGGAAAAACACACGTCGCCACCGGGATAGCTCTGGCAGCATGCCGACAAGGGTACAGGGTGCGCTTCTACAACGCCGCTGGTCTGGTCAACGAACTGATCCTGGCCCAGGGCGAGCACCGTCTGCCCAAGTTCCTGGCAATAGCTCTCAGACACCACCTGATTGTCTTGGACGAACTTGGGTTCATCCCTTTCTCGCCGACCGGTGCGCAGTTGATCTTCCAGTTCTGCTCTGCACTTTACGAGCGGGTGGCCATGATCGTGACGACCAATCTGCGCTTTGCTGACTGGACGCAGGTCTTCGGCGATGAACGGTTAACGGCCGCGCTGCTCGACCGGCTCACTCATCGCGCAAACATCCTGGAGTTCGTCGGCGAATCATACCGCTTCCGCCAGCGCATGCAACGGGAAGCTCAACAAGAAAAGAGCTATGAGTGATTGGCAGTGGACAATGTTGAGCGTTGCTCACAGCCCCGACGGTGACGGGGTGGGTACGTTTTCGATTGTCAAAAGGGTACTTTTTCAATTGTCAAGGTTCAGGCTAAACAACCCAAGTGGGTCATTTTTCGATTGCCAAATGGGTACTTTTTCGTTTGACAAAAACACGTGGCATCTAGCCAAGAGTGAACGATCAGGCGAGAGCCATCCTTGAAGATCAGGATGGCATGCAGAGCAGCGGTGTATTCCACCTCGTCTTCGGAGGGAAAGCTGTAGTCGGGATGAGCGGTATCCAAGAGGTCGGCGGCTTCAGCCAGCGCGGTGAAGGCCTCCCAGTAGTAAGCTCGCAGCTGCCCATCAGGCATTCACGACCTCTGTTTCTGAGAAACCGAAGCGTTCTTTCATGGTCAAGAAACTCTTGTAGCGAACTCGCCACTCCCAATAATCGGCCGGACCTTCCTGGAGAGCGCCTTCCTGGAACTTGCGATAGAACTCGGCCGAGGCCATACCATGTTTCTGCTCCAAGCGGCGCAGAACGTGCACAGTCTCGGCAAAGTGTTCGGCCGGCGTTCTGGATGGGCGGTTGGGCAGGGCTTTCCTGGCCTGGATAGCCGAAGTCACGAAGCCGAAGTCCTCACCAGGCAGGAGGATTAGCATACCCTCTAGCCGAGGAATCTGAAAACCCACAGTCTGACCTCTAAATCGAGTCACCAGCTCAGCTAGGGTGACATCAGTTTTTTGTAGTTTGATAATCG
>CAYNWI010000475.1:0-2057 GCA_964400825.1 uncultured Anaerolineae bacterium
AGTTAGCACTCAAGCTGGCAGCGGCGTATCCAGAAGACGCAACCGAGGCTGGCAGCGTGCTGATGTGGTTCCTAGGGCTTTCGAAAGATGCATTGGCCTCACTTGGTTTTAGCGAGCAGGAAACTCGAAGCGTAAGTGCAACGCAAGAAAGTGCCTGGTCATTCAAGCAGAGTACACCGGCTCAGCCACAAGTGGAGAGGCTCAAAGTCTTGACTGATCGCAGTGATGCCGTCGCCCGCTTAGCTCCAGGCGACATGTTGACACTGCGACTGTGTCCCGAAGTTTCACCTCGTGTGTATTCGTTGAGTACGCTGTGGGGTGCTCGGATCGGGTTATTCGAGCACCACGGGCCCATCCCACCGCAATGGGCGAACTCAGATAGGGTGAGTGTGCATGTGATAAATGTGGAACAACCCGATGACGGGCAGGTCCGTCTTCAGGTTGAGGTAGAGGTAGTGTAAGACCGGTTGTGACATTGAAGCCACAAGGGAAGACTTGTGGTAGGAATTGGGGTGTAAGGGCTTGTAAAATCGTATCTGTTTAGTCCTGTAATATCGTACCTTTACAATCTCACAAAATCGTACCCCCTGGCGATCTAGGGAACCAAGCAGGGCAGTGTTAGCTGGATAGGCGGCTGCGGCAAAGGTAGAGCAGATGGCTCCAAACCAGTCAGCAGGTGGGTGTCCATCTGCTTGACCGGGCGTCTGGCAAGTTCGCGCTCGACTTCATCGTCTTGCTCACGAACGGATTCGGCGAAGACCCAGTCATGGTGGATAGGGTCGCAACGCACGGTCACCCTTTTTCCAGCGTGGCGGCGGCCGACCGAATAGAGACACCGTCCCAGGCTGACCACACCGGTCGCGCTGACACAGCGTTCGAAGACGAAATCAGCCAGGAAGTCGTAGACGCGCTGAAGGTCAAACAAGGCGAGTTCCTGTTCTGGTTGATAGGGTCGTCGTGGCTGGAGCAACTCAGGATGGGCCACCAACGGAGGTCTTCCAGTGCAGTCGCTGGCCCGGCAGGGGAAGTCATGGTTGTAGACCTGGCGCTCTCGGTCCAAGGCCCGTTGCAAGTTGGGCACGTTGGCCCGACTCTCCTCGTCAAGGGTCAGGTCATCCAGAGTCCGATGGTTTCGCTCAATCTGGGGCTGGTCGGTAGGACAGTGAGGGCGGATGAATCGATGCTTGATGCCCAGCCTTCTCAACCAGAGGGTCAACCTGCCGGGAAATGGATCATTTGGCGTTCCGGCCAAGCCCAATTCGTTGTCGGTGAGGAAACTGTCGGGCAACGTTTGCCATTCGGTGAAAGCCTCCCGCAGCGTCTGGCGGATTTCTGTCCACTTCAGCTTGCGCCAGTGTTTGGCGGTTTTCGCTGCAAAGGCCCGACTGCCAATCATGGCCGCCCCGAAGGGGTCGCGGATGTTGCAGATGACGGCCACCTCACCATCCGCCAACTCAATCTTCTCCTGAATATCCAGTTGCCAAACCTCATGCGCCGCCGTGGCCTGGGGCGGCGCGGTCGGGGTGGGGCGTCGGGGTTGACGCTGCGCTACACAGTCGGGACACTGCTGCTTGAAAAAGACGGCCAGACGACTCCGACTGGGTAGAGCTACGCCGCTGAACTGTGGGTCGTGGCGAAGTTCTACCAGCACTCGGTCTGCCCCCCAGCGACGATGAGTACGTTTCAGGGCTAATGCCGCCTGCCGGACGCGAGGGTCAAAAGAACTCAAATCGCCCACAGCCTTGCGACCGCGCTGCCGGGAGCGTAACCCTTGAACGCCCTCGGCTCGAATGCGCCGTGACCATTTATGCACGACGGCTTCGCTCCGGTCGAGTTCAAGGGCAATCGCAGGGATGGTCTTCTCTTGAGATCTTCCCTGATAAATGCGTTCCCGTTCGGCATCGGAAAGAGGACGTGGTTGTGCCATCATACACCTCCAGTCAATCAAGAGTCTACCCATTGGGTTATCTGGAAGTGTATACGGGGGTACGATTTTATGAAACTGTTAAGGTACGATTTTACAGGACTATCAGGTTACGATATTACAGGACTCTACA
>CAYNWI010000476.1:0-2042 GCA_964400825.1 uncultured Anaerolineae bacterium
ATTTCACGCCACTTTCCGCCGCCAGTTTGGTGAGCCGGGAATAGGCCAGCACCAGCGGCCCCTTGTTGACCGTCACCACGTGCATCCCCCGTCGCAGTGCTTCCTCCATACAGCCCAGCCCCGGCTGTCCATCTTGCAGATTGGTGGGCGAAGCCTCAAGCAGAACATCGGCCTGGGCCTGCTGGACCAGCTCCACGGCTTCCATGCCGGGCCTGCCAAGCAGGGGATAGGCGGCCACTCCCTGGCCCTCCCGCTTGAGATGGATCACCTGTAGCGGGTCGAGTCCCTCGACCCGCAGAGCCGCGCCGGAGCTGTCCGCCACCCCGACCAAGATCAACTCCAGGCCATACCGGGCGCGCAGGGCGTCCCGTTTGCGAGCGAGTATCTCCAGGAAACGCCGACCGATGTTGCCCACCCCGATCAACACCAGTTTGACTTGTTCAGTTGCCATAGCTTCTTCCTTTCACCAGAGTTTAGGGTCTGGAGTGCAGGCGCAAGCCTGCGGTAGCGGACTTGCGTCCGCACTCCAGTGAGGGTTCTCCTCCACCGACATAGCATATCACGAAATCACGGTGCTGTCAACGGTTACTCGGCGCCTCGTTGCCTCGGCACCTCCTTTTGCCCAGTCGCTTTTTCCGCCATTTTGTGATACAATTGGACCAAATCTGTTGTAGTGGCCGATTGACATTTTCGTGCAAAAAAGATATGATTATCGAGCGAGGAGGTGACCATTGCTTAGAATCGCCAAAATCATCGTCGCCATCGTCGGCCTTGGCATTGCCTTCCTGGGCCTGCTGGCAGGAGCGTTGTATTTAATCCCCCCTTTCATCAGAGGAGGGGAGATTGATCTGCTGAGGGCAATTGTGGGTGCTTCCTTCATCGCCCTGGGTCTGGGGCTGGGACTGCCCCTGGCCTGGCAGGGTGTGAACTCGCTGCGTGGACTCACCTCGCGGCTCTTCCGCCCTCGGCCTGCCTGGGTGCTGGTGGCTGTCTTCGTCTTGGTTGTGATCCTCGGCCAGGCAGTCCTCACCTTTGATCTCCTGCCCACGCTGACCTTCCCCCCTTTCTACGTCCTGGCTGCCGCTCTGCCCCCTCTTTTCTTCCTGGCCTTCGTCGGCCGCAGGCTGGCGGAGGGCGATACCCGCTGGCGAGAGGTGGTGCTTCAACTGGCCAGCGGTGCTTTCCTGGCCACCTTCGGGGCTTTTGGGGTGGAGGCTGTGTTCGGCTTGCTCTCGATGGTAGTGGTGTTCACCCTGATGGCCCTAACGCCGGGTGGAGCCGCCTGGTTCCAGGAGCTATGGCCCTACCTGCAAAATCCTGGCTGGCTCCAGAATCCTGAGAACGCTTATGGCTTTTTGCTCTCCCCGCCGGTCCTCATCGTCTTGGGCTTGCTCGTGCTGGTCATTGCACCGATGATCGAAGAGCTGTTCAAGTCGCTGGGCGTGGTCGTGATGCGCTACCGCCGGCCCAGTAAGGCCCAGTCGTTCCTCTGGGGGCTGGCTGGCGGCGCTGGCTTCGCCCTGGCCGAGTCGCTCTTTAACGGAGCCGCTTCTTTGGAGGCTTGGGCCGGGGTGGCGATAATGCGCGTCGGGGCTACGGCCATGCACTGCCTGGGCGGTGGGCTGATGGGCCTGGGTTGGTATTACCTGTTCGCCACTCGACGACCCTGGCGCCTCCTGGGCGCTTACGCCGCCGGCGTCACCCTCCACTCCCTCTGGAATGTCGCCGCTTCCATCATGCTCGTGGTCTCTTTATCCGCCACATCCCCGGCAACCGATGAAATCGGCCTGGCCCTGGGGAGTTTGGCCGTCTTGGGATTGATGGCTTTCCTGTCTTTGCTGGCGTTGCTCGCCATCCTTGCCATCTTCTACCTTACCAGAAGGCTGCGAGAGACCAGCCACGAATTTCACGAATTAACACAAAGAGAAGGATGAATTAGTGAAATTCGTGTAATTCGTGGCAAAAAGAGGGCACATGCATCGTACCTTGGCCGTTATGCGAAAAGAATTTATCCACATCTTTCGCGACCCCCGTACCTTAGC
>CAYNWI010000477.1:0-2041 GCA_964400825.1 uncultured Anaerolineae bacterium
CGAAGCAATCTCCAAGCGTACTAGGGGATTGCTTCGGCGCAAACAGCGCGCCTCGCAATGACAGAGGCATGAGGCTCCCATCTTGAGGGGAAGACTCCCAAAAGGAGGGAGCCTCAATTTGTGCTGTATTTTGGTGGGTGAGAAGAGAGACAAATGCAAAAAGGGCTCCTGGAAGGGATAAAACGCGGCGAGACGGTCCTGGAGGCGAGGGGAATCACGAAGAGATTTCCGGGGGTCGTGGCCAATGACCGCATAGATTTCGAGATCAAAGCGGGCGAGATTCACGCCGTCCTCGGGGAGAACGGCGCCGGGAAAACCACCTTGATGAATATCCTGTTCGGGCTATTGCAACCCGACGAAGGCGAGATCTACATCGGCGGTCAGAGGGTCAAATTCAGATCACCGCTGGACGCCATTGATCTGGGGATAGGGATGGTTCATCAACACCGCAAACTGGTGCCCGCTCACACAGCGATCGAAAACATCATCCTCGGGCACCCGAGGGCTGGAAGAATTCTGAACCTGAAGAGGGCGGAGGAGGAGATACAGGAGCTCTGCGAGAGATACGGATTCAACGTCGCTCTCAGGGCGAAAGTCTGGCAGCTTTCAGAAGGGGAAAAGCAGGTGGTGGAGATCCTGAAGACCCTCTATCGCGGAGCCAAGGTGCTCATCTTCGACGAGCCAACTTCCGCGCTGACGCCCCCCGAAACGAAGAAACTCCTGGCCTCCATCAGAGCCATGGCTAGAGATGAACTGGCCATCGTCCCGTTCATCACCCATAAGCTCCCCATCGTGCTGGCGATCAGCGACAGGGTGACGGTTCTGAGGCGTGGAAAAGTCACCGCCCGCCTAGAGACGGGGCGCGTAACGGAGAAGAGCCTGGCCAAGAAAATGGTGGGGAGAGAAGTCATCTTCAGGATGGAGAGGACCAAGGTAGAGAAGGGGAAACCCATACTCCAGGTAGAAAACCTCTCCGCCCTCAGCGACAAAGGTTTTCTGGCTTTGGACGGTGTTTCGTTTTCCATCCACGAAGGCGAAATCTTCGGCCTGGCCGGAGTCTCCGGTAACGGACAACACGAGTTAGCCGAGGTTCTGGCCGGCCTCCGAAAGGCGGCGGGGGGTAAGGTGGTTTTTGAGGGAAAAGACATCACCCACTCCTCTATCTTGGAAAGGTGGCAGATGGGGATAGGATACATTCCCTGCGAACGCATGGAAGTGGGTTCGATCGGTGATTTCTCCCTGGTGGAAAACATCGCCATGAACTCTTACTTCGACGATGATTTCTCCCGGCGAGGGATCCTGGATTACGGGAAGATACGGAAGCTTACCGAAGAAATCGTCTCCGAGTACGATGTGGCGACTCCGAGCCTGGACACGAAGGCCAAGTGTCTATCCGGCGGAAATCTCCAAAGACTCATCCTGGCGCGTGTGCTCTCCCGCAAGCCGCGGCTTCTGATCGCCAATCTACCAACTCAAGGACTTGACGTAGGGGCGACGGAGTTCGTTCGGAACAAGCTCATGGAGGCGAAGAAGGAAAAAGCCGCTATTCTCCTCATCTCCGAGGACCTCGATGAGATCTTGTCGTTGAGCGATTGGGTGGCGCCGATTTACGAAGGAAAGTTCATGGGCATCATTCCGGGGGAGGAGGCCAAGAGGGAGAGCGTAGGTGCTATGATGGCTGGTTTGCGTCCCCCCCGCCTTCCCCCCCAAGCCTGCCCTGAGCGAGGTCGAAGGGTTGGTGGGAATGAGGGGGGGGAAGAGACATGAAGATCGGTAGCTACGAATTGAAGCTCGAGAAGAGGTTGACGTTAACCGGCTGGCAGGCAGCGATCATCTCGGTCCTGGCGATCATCTTCGCCCTCGTGCTGTTCAGCATCATCTTCGTCCTGGCCAAGATCAACCCGCTGCTCGCTTATCGAGAGATTTTCTCCTACGCTTTCGCCAACCCTTATGGCCTGCCGCTGACGATCAACAGGTTCATATTTTTATTGTTGTGTACGTCCGCATTCATCATCCCTTTTAGAGCTGGGCTCTGGAACAT
>CAYNWI010000478.1:0-2027 GCA_964400825.1 uncultured Anaerolineae bacterium
GACAGCACTTGGCCAGAATCATGGGGCTGGAGAGGCGGCGGCTGCGCCAGTGGCCGCGCACGTAGGAGTGGGCCATGTGCCAGAAGCTAACGTTTTCCCGCTGCTCCACGGTGATGATATCGCCCAGGCGGCCGGAGGCGATGATGTCGTGGAGGGTCGAGAAGAAGGACGTGTAGCGGAGAACGTGACAAAGCATCAGGATGTGCCCGCTCCGCTCCGCCGTTTGCACCAGGCGCACGCAATCCGCCACTGTGGTAGCCATCGGCTTCTCCAGCAGCACGTCGTAGCCGGCCTCCAGCGCGGCGATGGTGGGGCCGACGTGCAGGTCGTCCATCGTGCAGATGAGAGCCGCATCTGCCATCTGCCTCTGGGCGAACAGGTGCTCCCAGGTGCGAAACCGGCGCTCTGGCGGGATGTGGTGGGCCTGGGCGAAGCGGGTTCGTCGGACATCGTGAGGCTCGGCGACGGCGACGAAGCGTATCTCGTCGGGGTGCGCCAGGGCGTAGGAACCGTAGGCCTCGTGGCCCCGGTTGCCAGCGCCGACCAGCACGGCTTCAATCGGTTGGGTCATCAGTCTGCTCCTCTTGTTATTGCCAAACGGGCTGAAATCCAGTTTGCTATTCTAGCGGTCAAGTAGAAATAAGTCAATGAGGAATGAGGATCAAATCATGGAACAAGCAACAATGCGCTTTCCTCAGGGCTTCTTGTGGGGCGCGGCCACCAGCTCCCATCAGGTGGAAGGGAACAACACTAACAACGACTGGTGGGAGTGGGAGCAGCAGCCGGGCCACATCCTCGACGGTCACCGTTCGGGGCTGGCCTGCGACTGGTGGAACCGCGCCGAGCAGGACTTCGACCTGGCCCGAGAGATGGGACAGAACGCCCACCGCCTGTCGCTCGAATGGAGCCGCATCGAGCCGCGAGAGGGGGAGTGGGACGACGACGCCATCGCCCGCTACCGGCAGATGCTGGTCGGGCTGCGGGAGCGGGGCCTGGAGCCGATGGTCACTCTGCATCACTTCACCAATCCCCTGTGGCTGGTGGAAAAGGGTGGCTGGGAGACCGAGACCGTAGTGCCCCTCTTCGAGCGCTACGTGACCAGGGTCGCCGAGGAGCTGGGGGATCTGGTCGAGCTGTGGAGCGTGCTTAACGAACCCAACGTTTACGCCATCCTGAGCTACGCAGGCGGCCGCTGGCCACCGGGCAAGCAAAACCTGCTGCTAGCTTTCAAAGTGCTGAGCAACATGCTGCTGGCCCACGGCCGGGCTTACCAGGCGATCCACCGCTTGCAGCCCCGCGCTAAAGTGGGGATCGCCCACGCCGTGCGGGTCTTCAACCCCGCTCGACCGGACTCTCGCCTCGACCGTCTGGCGGCCTGGATACCGGATTACATCTTCAACCGACTCGTCCTCACCGCTTTGACCGAGGGCGTGCTGGCCTTCCCCCTGGCCCTCAACCGCAGGGTGCCCGACCTGGTTGACTCAATAGATTTTCTGGGCCTCAACTACTACTCCAGAGACGTGGTGGCCTTCGACGTCAGCCGTCCCGGCGAGTTCTTCGGCCGCCGCTTTTATCCTGAGGGGGCGGAGATGAGCGACGGCGGCTACGGCGAGGTGTACCCGGAGGGGCTTTACCGTCTGCTCAAGCGATTGGCCGCTTGCGGCAAGCCCATCTACATCACCGAGAATGGCCTCCCCGATGAGGACGACGACCAGCGCCCGCGCTTCCTCCTGACCCACCTGGCGGCCATGCATCGAGCCATTGAAGAAAGCGTTCCCGTCAAGGGCTACTTCCACTGGTCGCTGGTGGACAACTTCGAGTGGGCCGAGGGCTGGACGTTGCGCTTTGGCCTTATCGCTCTGAACGTTGAGACCCAGGAGCGCACCCTGAGGCCCAGCGGCCAGCTCTACAAAGAAATCTGCCAGGCCAACGCTATCACCCAGCACATGGTCGAGCGATATGCCCCGGAGGTGCTGGATAAGCTGTTCCCTGCCCAAGCTCGCGCTGGACGCCAGTCCATCGCCTGA
>CAYNWI010000479.1:0-2023 GCA_964400825.1 uncultured Anaerolineae bacterium
CCTCGTCACCGGCCTGTACCTCAATCTAGCACCTGATCACTTGGCGACAGAGGGCCACGAGCAGGCCCAACCCGAAGCGGGTGTACTATCGTAGGAACTCTCAGAATGACCGTGACTTCTTTGCCCTGCCGCTCAGCGCCGAGCTAAAGCTCCGCGCTAAAAGAACAAAGCTCCTTCGACGGGCTCAGGACACCGCCTACGGGCTGAAATCCAGCCCATGGAGGGGGCTTTGTTTCTTCAGCCCTGCGCTTCAGCGCCGGGCGTGCTTGGCCTATAAACTCGCCGCGGAAAAACCGACCTCCGAGGGAGCGCGGGATGAAGCGGCGAGTTTGTCTTTCACCTTTCGGTATGGTATAATTAGCTCACCATGCAAACCCAGAAAACCAGGTCTGAGCGCTGAACGCTTGACGAAAAAAAGAGGGAGGGAGTTATGAGGTTTCCTGTAACGATCTATCAAGATGAGGAAGGATGGTATGTCGTAGAGTGCCCCCTTATCCCCGGTTGTATGAGTCAGGGGAAGACGGAGGAGGAGGCCCTGCAGAATATCCAGGAGGCCATTCAACTGTGCCTGGAAGTACGCCAGGAGAGAGGGTTGCCTCTCACGATCCAGAGTCTAGAGGTTGAGGTCCCCGCCTATGCCTAAACTGCCACGGATTTCTGGCCGAAAGCCGTGAGGGCCTTCCAACGAGCAGAATGGGAAGTGGCTCGTCAGCGGGGAAGTCACGTTATTCTAACCAAACCCAACTCCATCTATACGCTTTCTATCCCCTTGCACCCGGTCCTGGGACCGGGCCTCTTGCGCGACTTGATTCGCAAAGCGGGGCTGACTGTAGAGGAGTTCGAAGAACTGTTGTGAGGGGAATGTTCCCATGTTCAAGAGATTCACTACTAGCTACATGCTGTTCCTCTTTACCACGGATCTTGTCCTCACCGAAGGCACCCTGTATGCGGCTAGCGTGCTCCGATTTCGCCTGCCCTATGGCGACCAGGTTCCCTGGGAGATGGCGCGCGTGCCCTTACCAGTCTACGGCCTGGTGGTCTTGATCTGGCCCCTGATGTTCATGATCCTGTCTCTATATAGCTCCAACCGGGTATTCCGAGCTGTTGACGAATTCTCGCTCGTCATTCTGGCTACGACTCTGGCCGCCCTCACCCTGGCTGGTTTTCTCTATCTCACCTACCGCGATGTTCCCCGTTACCTGTTTGTGTATTTCTTCTTAACAGACCTTGCTCTTCTTGTAAGCTATCGTGCTGTGCTGCGAGCTTTCTTTCGCCTCCGCCGCAGCCACCATCAGGGCATGACCCGCGTGTTGATTATCGGTTCGGATTCACTAGGGCGTGAGGTGGCCCAGGCTCTGGAAGAATACCGCTACATGGGCTTAGAAACAGTGGGGTTTCTGGCTGAGGGTTCCCAAAGACAAGAGGTGACGCTTGAAGGCTTGCCTGTGCTTGGCACCTTGGACCAAGCATGCGAGGTGGTAGAAGATTATGACGTCGAAGAAGTTATTATTGCTTTGAAACACCACGAGCGGAGTCGCCTGGCCAATTTGATAGCCGAGCTACAAAAGTCCCCTGTTCGAGTGAAAGTGGTTCCCGACTTCTTCGATCTGGCTTTTCCCCGCGCCCAGGTGGGCGTTTTCGCCGGGATTCCCATGATCGGGTTGCGCGAACCAGCCATTGATGGCTTTCAGCTCCTCGTGAAGCGCCTATTCGATCTTGTCGTTACCACCGCTATGCTCTTGCTGATTTGGCCCTTATTGCTCCTCATCGCGGTTCTCATCAAGCTGGACTCCCCAGGACCCACTATCTTTAAGCAACAGCGGATGGGGGAGAATGGGAGGGTTTTCTGGATGTATAAGTTTCGCTCCATGGTGGTTGGCGCGGAAGAGCGCTGGTATGAGGTCGCCCGGCTCACCAAGGATGGCAAGATCCTCCATAAGGTTAGAGACGACCCTCGTGTCACCCGGGTAGGGCGGTGGCTGCGTCGCTGGAGCCTGGATGAGCTGCCGCAGTTTTTCAACGT
>CAYNWI010000480.1:0-2012 GCA_964400825.1 uncultured Anaerolineae bacterium
CGATAGACCCGGCGCGGCTGGACGACACACAGCTCCTCCAGCGGGTGGTGATGAAGCGTTGCATCTACGGAGTGGACCTGAACCCGATGGCGGTGGAGTTGGCAAAGGTGAGCCTCTGGCTGCACTCCTTCACCATCGGCGCACCGCTCAGTTTCCTGGATCACCACCTGCGCTGTGGCAATTCTCTCATCGGGGTCACAGCTCGCGAGGTAGATCAAGCTCTGCGCATTACGGAGCAGGCCCAAAGGGTGGGCAGAGAGGCCCGCTTGCTCGCAGAGGGCCGAGGTGAGGAAGCGCTTGAGGTGGTGACTGCATACCAAGGGGAACTTTGGGGTGGCCCCTTTGCTGGGCTACTGCGGGCAGCGGAGGTCATGCGGGGCGTCAGCCTACTCTCCGATGCCACCTTTACCGAGTTAGAGGAGAGCGAGCGGCTGTTCCGACAGTTCGACGAAGCGGCGAAGCCCTACAAGAAGTTGCTGGACATCTTCGTTGCCCGGCACTTCGGGGTGAAGCGGGCTGACGAGTTCCTGCGCCTCTATGGAGCTGACGCCATCCAGGCTGGTCCCGAGACCGTGGGAGAGCCCTACGCGGAGGTGATGCGCCAGGCGCGGGAGTTGTACCACGAGAAGCGCTTCTTTCACTGGGACCTGGAGTTTCCGGAAGTCTTCATTGACCTGGAACGGGCGACGTGGAAAGAGGACCCAGGGTTTGATGCGGTAGTGGGGAATCCGCCGTGGCTTGGGGTAAGGACAGGGAGTATAGACTCCAAGTTACTCCATTGGATGCGGAGAAACTTTGTGGCAGCGGTCGGTCAGTTTGACCTCGCAGCTATCTTTCTGGAACTGGGCAGTCGGTTGATGTTTGGCTTAGGGCAAGTAGGATTTGTTGTGCCTAAACGCATCGCTACCAACGAGTCCTATGCTGCCTTGCGAAAAGCCATCGCGATTGAGCGACCTCTTGTTTCTGCTGTGGATCTGGGAGTTGCATTTGAAGGTGTGAACAATGATGCTCTTATCCTGATAAGTGGCTTTTCTGCAGGAGATGTTATCATCCTGGGGATGCGGGAGGGTAAGTCTGAGATCCGGACCTGGCAGGTCAATCGTACAGCGCTGGGGATAATGCCGTTTTATATCATTCCAGTCAACAGCCGGACACCGGCTGTGGCCTTGCTAGAGGATATCGCTGCTGTCCCGGCCATTTCGTTAGGGAAATTAGTCAGCATTGTACGAGGGGCCGAGTGCGGGATGAACCATCCTGCCATCCATCGCAAGTCTGGGGACAGGGGACTACCTCTGGTGAATCACCTGGATGCGAGCCGATATGCTGTAGATTATTCGGGTTGGCGCATTGACTCTTCAAAGATATCCTCCGCCAAGCTGAAGCCCACTTCTCTTTACAGGAAAGTCCCAAAGCTACTTGTCAGGTTCCTGGCCGCTGAGCTTGTTGTGGGAAAGGATGAGATAGGATATGCTTCCACTAACCTTGTCTATCATCTCCACCTTCTGGAGGGATTGGGTATAGAGATAAATTCCCTGTGTGCTCTTCTGTGTTCCCGGCTACTGAGTTTCTGGTATCGCACGGCTTTTCAGAACGAGGAAGTCAAGTTCCCCCATGTTCAGAAATCTCACCTGGAGTCTATCCCAATCCGCCGAATCGTCTTCACCACCCCACGCGGCGAGCGGGCGCGGTTGGCGGGGGTTGGAATCACTGAGGCCACCGAGTGGATTGAGCGCACTGAAGAGGTTGCCTCGGTGTCATTCAGTGCTTTCACTGCTTCAGTGTTTGGCCTGTGGCTGGACGAGCGCCTCTCCCTCATCCACACCCCCGATCCTGCCCTCGTCTGCCAGCACAACGCCGATCCGCTGAACGAAGATTGGCAACTCCCCGAAGAAGGCCCCGCCGAGCAATCCGACGTCATCCACGACCTGCTGGCCCATCTGGCAGAACAGATGATCGAGATGAATAAACAGAAACAGGCTGAGATCAAAGGCTTCCTGACTTGGCTGGAACGG
>CAYNWI010000481.1:0-2002 GCA_964400825.1 uncultured Anaerolineae bacterium
AGCCCGTCTACCTGAAGGTCATACCTGACGGGAATCTCTTGCTCAAATGCATGGTGGAAAACTGGTGCAGCGCCAGCCTTTTCCCATTGTTCCAGTTCCTTCTCCGAAAGTCCCCCTGATAGCCAGGTCAAACCGGGGGCCAGGAGAAGCATTTTCTCGACCCCACCGAATCGGTGTGCATAATGCAGGGCGATCAATCCGCCATACGAGCTGCCAATGATGCTGATATTCCCCAGATCATGATCCAGCACATATTGCCTCAGGCGGTTGATCCGTCCGGTTGTGGTCACGTGTTCAAAATCCGCGGGGGTCGGATTGAAGTCAATAGCGTGGAATTCCACTTGAGGAAACGCTTTGAGCTTCTCTCTGAAGTATTGGGCCTTGGTAGATTGTCCCGAAGAAGTAAAGCCATGCAGGAGTATAATTGTCCCCTTTTCCATATTCCTCATTGCCTCATTCCTTATTGCCTCGTTACCCTTTGCCGAAAAACGGTAGGGGCGGCCCGTACGACCGCCCCTTTTCGTTATCGCTCACCCTTCACTCTTTTGCGTAGGGCGTTCCGAGCGCTTCAGGTTTTGCTGCTCCCCACCTGGTCCTGAACCACTTCGTGGAGATGATCAGCAAAACCCCTATGGTGATGACAAAGGGAACCGTCCTCCAGATGTACCTGGACAAAACGCCGGGGAGTACGAGTTGCGGGTTGAGCGAGAGTTGCCACAGGGTACCAAAAAGCAAGGAGCCACCGAGCAGGATGAAAGGATTCCACATGGAGAAGAAGACGAGGGCCAGAGCGATGAAACCCCACCCCATGAGAAAGTTATAGCTCCAGACCGGGTTGTAAAACAAAGAGTAGATCGCACCCGAAAGCCCCATGAGCATCCCACCGATCGTTACACAGAGATAGCGAGTTTTCGTGACGTTTATACCCGAAACTTCCGCAACGGATGGATCCTCTCCCACCGACCTTATCCTCAGTCCCAGGCTCGTCTTGGAGAGCACGAACCACGAAACGACTACCAGCGCGATTCCGACGTAGATGAATGGGGAAAGCCCCAGGATAGTGGGTATCCTCTCCATTCCCAAAGGCCCTGTGTAGGGGTTGCCGATGTAGGTGGTGAGGCCGAAGCCGAGGATCCATATCCCCATCCCGACCACGACCTGGTCAACCCCCAGCGTTACGGAAAAGAATCCGTGCAGAAGGCCGAGCAGGCCTCCGATGGCGATCCCCGCTAAGAAGCCGAGCAAGTAGCTCCCGGTGGATTGGGCGATGATGAAACCCAGGGTGGCACCGAAAAGCATCACACCCTCGATCCCAACGTTCAGAACTCCTGACCGCTGGTCAATGAGTTCGCCGAGAGCGGCAAAGGTGAAAATCGTTGAGGCTTCTAGACTTCTAGCGATGAACTCCCACATCTAATCCTCCCTGTTTTTACCCACACAATTTTGTAACGGTAAAAGAATTGAAAAGCGACGAGAGTGATCATGAGAACTCCGAGCAGGGCATAGTCCACGCCAAAGCTCATATTGAGCTTTCCCTGGACGAATCTGCCACCTATGGACAATCCTCCGAAGAGCAGTGCTACCGGAATCGCTGCTAAAGGGTTTCCGAGGGAAATCAGTCCACATATGATCCCATAGAAAGCCAGATCACCGAAGTATCCATAGGTCCTCGCAATTTTATAGACGCCGGGAACCGCGGCGAAGTAGTGATACCCAGCCAAACCAGCCACGGCGCCTCCGATGACAAAAACCAACAGCGATATCCTGAATGGGCTGATCCCAGCATATCTGGCCGCAGCCGGGCTATGACCGTGGGCCTTGATTTGATATCCGATTTTGGTTTTGGCGAATACGAAAAACAGCAAGCCGGCTACCCCAAGAGCGAGGAAGATGGTGAAAGGGACGTCCATGATCAGAGGCGCGTGAACCGAGGGGGGTAGCTCGAAGCTTTCACCTCTCCCGCCGGGATTCATGAAGGGACCTCCCTCTTTGATCATGTGTG
>CAYNWI010000482.1:0-2002 GCA_964400825.1 uncultured Anaerolineae bacterium
AGCTGCGGTTGGCTCGGTGGAGGGAGGGAGGGCTGATGTAGCCGTAGACGTCTACCGGCTTCAATTCATTTGTCTCGGAACTTCGAACTTCTATCATCTGCTGCGCCATTTCCAGGCCATAGACCTTGATGAGCACATCGTACAGCTTGCCAGTACCCAGGGACTGGAAGGTCGGCCGTCCGTCGTTCACCAGGCTGAAGCGCAGGTGGGGATAGGCCATGCCGTAGCGGTAGACCAGGCCGTCAATGTGCTTTCGCTCCGTGACTTCGCTACGCAGAAACTTCAGGCGAGCGGGGACGTTGTAGAAGAGGTTCTCCACCGTGACCACCGTGCCCTGGGGGCAGCCTTTTTTCTGACGGGGAGTGGCCTTGCCGCCCTCCAGGCGCAACAGCGTGCCCACGTCCTCCTCAGCCGTCCTGGTCACAATGGTCAACTGGCTCACGGCGGCGATGCTGGCCAGCGCCTCGCCCCGAAAGCCCAGGGTGGCGATGGAGGACAACTCCTCCACGCTGGCGATCTTACTGGTGGCGTGGCGGGCGAAGGCCAGCTCGACCTCGGCGGCGGGGATGCCTGCCCCGTCGTCCATCACTCGCATCAGGCGGCGTCCTCCCTGGCGCACCTCAACCTTGATCTCCCTGGCCCCTGCGTCAATCGAGTTCTCGACCAACTCTTTAACCACCGAGGCCGGCCGCTCCACCACCTCGCCAGCGGCGATCTTAGATGCTACTTCCTCTGATAACACCCTGATGGGCATCACAACTCCCTAATGTCGTGTTCTCTGAAAAATCAGAAGCCAAACGCCAGGGCATCTATCATCGCTTTGCCCTTCTCTCGTCCCACCTCTCGGTAGATCTCCAGCAGTTCTTCGTACGTTCCCTCACCGCCGACCAACGTCCAGAAATCCGCACCCAGGAGCACCTCGTTCTGCATATCCAGATACTGCAAGCTAAAACTGTGACGGTAGTCTTCGAGGCGTGTACCGTAGGGATTGTAGGCCATTGCAAAGTAGGCGTTGACGTAGGGTCTGTTTTTCTGCTTGATGGCATGGATACGCAGCAGCCGCTCGGGAACCTCAAGGCATTGCCCCTTGTTCGGTTTGGGAGATTTGATCTCAAAAAAGTACTCGTGACCGGCCTTGTCTTTGAGGTACAGATCGGCGATGGCGGGTCTCTCCACCCATTCCTCGTCACTGACCTGTAGAACCTCGGCGATCAAGGCTGGAAAGTCGGGCGTGTGACCTTCATTGACGCGGCTGACGATTTCCTCGATTTTGGCAGCCGCAGCGGCAGGCATTGTGCCACTGGCCGAATAGCCTCGCTCGGCGGCGACATAAGTTTGCAGGGCAACAAGGCGGGCACATTCCTCGAATGAGGCATAGACTGCACGCGCCTCTCTCATCGTTGTATGCCTGGACTCAAAGTAGTGGTGTTCCATCAAGCCCCGAATGAATCCTCCAAGAAATGCTTTGATAGTTCTCTTGGTTTCTTCGTTGATCATCATTGAGGTCCCTGGGGCAGGAACTTGTCCAGGTCGTAATTGCCACTGTTGAACTCGACAAGCTCTACCCAATCTATCGCGCCTGTACTATCGCAAAACTCTTCAAGGAACTGCTTTGTGAATCTATTTACGACTCTGTCTTTCTGCTTGTAGAACGCATCATTGTGTTCTTTCGCTCTGTAACCAATCGGCTCAATGACGTCGGTGTACAAATCACGGCTTTCGCTGATCAGGTACCAGAAGTTCTGGCCAACGACCTTTAGGTAGCCCCTTTTCGTGTACGTTGTTCGAGTCTTGCCATAGCAAATTCCAAGCACAGGTTCAACCTTCGCCGCGATCCTTGATTGCCTCACTCTAATCACAGCATCTCTCAAGTCTTGCGCCAGCTTCTTTTGCTGAGAACTGTTACCCCAGTTTGGCCCCGATTTCACAGAGACCACATAGTGAACGCCTACATTCATAAACTCCAGATCAACGCCTGACGCGGCGGATTTATGTCCCCCGC
>CAYNWI010000483.1:0-1999 GCA_964400825.1 uncultured Anaerolineae bacterium
AGCCAGAGGGCTCCCAGGCCCAGGAGGGTGACGATCAGGCCCATGAACCAACCCAGGATGGGGATGGCCCTGACGATGGCGAAGATCACTACTCCCAGCACCAGCGGCCAGACCCGCCCTGTCCCCCCCGTCTCCCGGATGCGTTCGAAGATCATACGCCCTACCAGGAAGCCGAACACGATTTTACTGATATAGCCCACCGCGATCAGGAAAACCGCTATGATCGCCACGTTGGTGAGAACGCCGAGCCCCGTGGTGGAGACGACCAGCCCACCAAAGCCCAGCCCGCCGAAGATGAGATCCAGGACGATCATCAAAAAGCCCACCACGGGGACCGCGATACAGACGAAGATGACGACGAGGATACCCCAACCCAGACTGCCCCACGGCTTGGTCTGCAGGATGGTGGCAGCCTCCCGCACTGGGCCCGGCGCGATCCAGACCAGTAGCAAGCCAACCAGCAGCAGGGCCACCAGCCGGCGCAGTTGATCCAGGAGCCAGTTCAGAAATATCTGCTGGGGAGTTACCACTCGCACCCTCACTGCCTCTACCTCCACCGGTGACGGCACTGGCGTTTGGTAGGCGATGCCTCCCTCTATCTCGGCTCCAGGCTCTATCTCACCCTCGCTGCCACTGGTGTAAGTCAGCCTCCCTCCGATCTCAGCTCCTTCGGTCACCCTGAAGCCAGGTGGCATCATCGGCGCTGGCACCCACGTTTGGAAGAAGGGCTGCGCAGACTCGAAATCGGGATCGGGCTCACCGACGTCTACCTCCACGTTGCCACCGATGCGCCCGGCAATCTCCAGCGCGCCCATCGCCCCGCTGAAGTCTTCCTCCACCTCTCCGGCTAATTTGGCCTGATAGCCTGCCCAGAAGAGCGAGCCGCCAATGGTGCTGCCCTCCATGGCCTCGAAGCCGTAGCCAGCAGCGATGACATCGTCAGCGATCTGGGCGTTCGGCCCCAGGGTGAGAAAGCCGCCAGCGATGCGCACATCGTCCTGAAGATCGCCGTTGATGGTGATGGATCCAGCAGCGCCCCAGAAATCGCCTTCCACCGTTCCGTTGACGATGATCTCGTTGCCCCCAGCGATCAGGTCGCCCTTGATCGTTCCCTCGATTCTGATCGTCTCAGCCCCCACGTAGAGGTCATCCTCGATCACCTCGTCCGGGCCGATGACCACCTCTCCCCCGCCCTTGAATTCAACAGCCCAGGCGACGGGCACCAGCCAGAAAAGGCTCAAGAGCACGATGGCCACAATCGCCAGCCCTTTCCTGGCTCGAGAATTGAACTTTGCTTTCATTTGAAATTCCTCCTTCGGTTAGGAAAACTTGTGGACTCCATGATTTCCGGCCAGCAATTTGCTTTTCGCATCACCTCCTCGGCTCGAATCTCCTTGTCAATCTGATGGGGAGAGAGCTGTGGCTTTTCCCCGCAGAAACTTGATGCCCGAATAGATAAAGTAGATACTCAGAGCGATCAGTGAAGAAGCCGCACACCAGCAGGATCAGCCTGTAGACGGATTGGTTCAGCAGGGTTTTGCCTCTGGCGATCAAAAAAGCCACCAGGCTATACCAGCTCAGGTCGGACAGAATGTGGCCGAAATAAACAGCGCCAAGGCCCAAAGATCCTCGCTCTAGTGAGAGGGCCACGTAACTGGCACCCACCGTGGCCCACCAGAGCACCCAATATGGATTGGAGATGCTGACCACGATGCCCGTGATTATGGGGCCTAGTTGCAGCCCAGCCTCCGTGCCCGTTGCCTGCTCCAGGGAGACTGTGCCCCACCACGCGCTCCTGGCAATGTCGAAGCCCATCCAGAGGAGAAAGGCCCCTCCCAGAAGCCCAATGAGCCCGGCCACCAGATTTCGCTTCAACAGGCGGCTCAACCCGGCGGCCAGGGCAGCGACGATGAGAAACTCTGCCACGGCGTGGCCCAGCACCAGCGCCGGCCCCTCCCAGAAGCCTCGCTGAGCGCTCCCACTGATGACCACCGTGAGG
>CAYNWI010000484.1:0-1989 GCA_964400825.1 uncultured Anaerolineae bacterium
CCGGCCAATCCAGGCAGCGTAGCACCCCTGGCTCCACCTCTTTGTAGCGCCAGCCGCTCTCCGGGCAAACCATTATACCACCGTCGCTTGGGTTGTGCAACCGATGCCCATGGCGACTCATCCTTGCTGTTCCGCCAGGTGTACCAGCTCCGCCCCCTGCTCGTAGGTCAGCGCCAGTGGCTTCTCGCACAGCACGTCTTTGCCAGCCAGAAGCGCCTGCCTGGTCAGGGCGTAGTGCGTTTCTGCTGGAGTAGCGATCACCGCACCTGCTACTGGCGCTTCCCACACCTGGGCAGGGTCGGCCACCGTGGCACAATCAGGAGCCAGTTCCGTCGCCCTCTGACGTCCCACCTCAGTCGCATCGCACACCATCCGCAGCGCGCCCAATTGGGCGAAGTTGCGCACCAAGTTCTTACCCCAGTAACCGCAGCCAATGACGGCTACACTGGCAGAGTCATTGGTTATCACGTTGCCACATCCTTTGCACATTCTCCCGCGTGATGGGGGCGGCTTTCATGAAGTTGGGTCGGGCACCGACGACGTGGAGGATTTTCATCAATTCTCTTCTTTGCCACGAATTGCACGAACTTGGAAGTGGAGACGGCTTTCACTGATTTTTCTTCTTTGCCACGAATTGCACGAATTTTCACTGATTTTTTTCTTTGCCACGAATTACACGAATTCTCACCAATTTTTTATTTTCGTGGTAATTCGTGAAACCTGTCCTGAGCCTGTCGCTTGTACTGAGCTTGTCGCTTGTACTGAGCTCGTCGAAGTGAAGTGAAGGGTTCGTGGCAAAGATCATTTGACCAGCCGCGACTGAGATGGGAAGACAAGGAGAAGCCGTCGTCCTTCGTCGCCTGCAACACAAGGTCAGCCGATCTTGCCCGGCGATGAGGTCGGCAGTCCAGTACACGCCCGGACGTTCGCCAACAGAGTACTCATCACGATCAGATATGAAGGCAGTTTGCGGTAGATCGCCTCAGCTATGGCCTCGATGTACGTGTAGGAGGTCAGGTTGCGATCATCGGTCATCACCAAGCACGTCTCAGTTTCTTCTACAGAAAGCAACCCTACTTGCAGTGCCTCTCGAAAACAGCGTTTGGGCGAATGGCAGCGAATCCCTTCGTGCTGCTCCAGGTGGGCCTTCAGCAGCTTCCACGGACTCTCAAACGAGTACTCGAAACGCTGAATGGAGGCATCACGCACAATCACGCTAAACGACATGTTCACGGCCTCATCGAGCGTGGCCAGAGCTCGCTGGCAAGAATACAGCCTCTCCGTCAATTTCTCCATAGAAGAATGCCTCCCGCTTGTACCTGGCGGCCAAACCCTGCTGGCGCGTCGCGCAGGTCAACCAGATCCACCGTGAATGGGATATTGGAAAGCTCCAGCATCTCCCTGACCAGGCTCAATTCTCTGCTTATATCTTCAGCAGCCAGAACGGCGATGTCAAAATCGGAGACGGCCGCATGCGTGCCCGCAGCTCTTGAACCGAACAAATACATCATACATTCCCTGTCTTTGAACACGCTGGCCAATATGTCTCTAATCTGAGACAGATAACTATGATGGATTGATTCCGTTTGTGGATGGGTAGCACACATCTGTTTGCCCTCCCCTGAGGCTCATCTTGTCCCCTTGTCATAGCTTCACGAATTTTCACTGATTTTTCTTCTTTGCCACGAATTACACGAATTTTCACTGATTTTTTTCCTTTGCCACGAATTGCACCTGTTGGGGCGTGCGCCCCATACTCAAGGCTGACGAACAAAGAAACGAGAGAAAGCATTGGCCTCCTGTCGAAGCGCCTGTCCTGAGCCTGTCGCTTGTACTGAGCTTGTCGAAGTGAAGCTCCTGGCGAATGGCGATGTACTCTAGCTCTCGCAGTTTGACACCATCGGCCAGTTCTTGAATTTATTTCTTTGCCACGAACCCTTCACTTCGACAAGGTTTCGACAAGCTCAACCCGACGGCTCAGTACAAGCG
>CAYNWI010000485.1:0-1988 GCA_964400825.1 uncultured Anaerolineae bacterium
ACGTAGCCGTTGCGCACGCACGAGGCAAATCGCCTCGAAGCGTACTTTTTAGACACTTTTCCGAACGGTCTCAACTGTTCGGGGGACTTAACAACTGGCGAGGCACAGGCGAAAGATAGCGAGTCGGAGCCTCGCACGAATATAGAAGCAGCGGGAGCTGGAAAGCATAGATGCCGGCCAACTGCAATCGCACCTCTGGATAGGGTCCTTCGTCACTGAAGACCAGCACTCGGCTGCCCGAGGTGGTGAACACTGTCGCCGGAGTTTGGGCTGCTACGCGCACCTGGGTTTTGACGGTTTGCAGCGTTGCTTCAAACGGTTTGTTCCCGTTCTGAACCCTGGGGCGCAGCCAGTCAGTGGCCCAATGAACGAAGTTGGGCCAGAAAACAAAGGCAAACTGGTTGAGCAGTTCCAGCCCGGCGGCGGAGCGGATGCGTACGCCTCGGCCACCGAAAACGCTTTTGCCCTGTTTGATGCCTGCTTCGGCGTGCTGGCGTTGGTGATAGGTTGGGAATACCTCAGCCAAGGGTGACCAAGCACTATCTTGGTACTGAAGCAATATGCTGCGCCGACTCTTGTCTCCGGCCTGCCAGCGCTGCAATATGCGGCGCAGAGGGTACGGACACTCCCCCACCGGCGCGGGTTTCCCTTCCCAGAGACTCACATGGAGTGTGACTGCTGTCCAGACGGCGGCGGCAGGTTGCTCCCGAAGCAACGCCTCGGCACTTTGACCATTGCCCACGGCCAGCGGGTCATAACCCATCTCAATCAGGTAAGTGAGATTGTCACCGCCACTGAATCCACCGTCCAGATTGATGCGGATCCGCACTGGGTTGGGATTGGTCGCATTGTCAGCTTGCAACTGGGCATACCAACGACTCAGAGCATCCCGCTGTTGGGTCAGTTGGGCAATCATCCGTTGATGGTAAGCCGCTTTGCGTTGAATGGTCGCTTGCCGTTGCCGGGCGTTGCTTAGCTGCCGTTGCCAGGTTTCTTGTCGCTGGCGAGCCTTCGCTAACCGGGAGTAGGGCTTGATGGGCTTGTCTCCGTACTTGGCTTCGAGAGTAGCCAAGAGCAAGCGCTGATCAGCCAACTGGTTTTCCAGTCGCCCCTGGCGTTCTTGCTCCTTTAGCAATGCCTGTTGCTGCTGGCTCAGGTAAGTGCTATACCGCTCGAGCCAATGCTGCAAGCCCTGGATGCGGGTCATCACCAGCTCTACCCGCCGTCGAGGTCGGCAACGCAACTCCCTTTCAGTGGCCTGAATCAGTTCTCGTAGACATGGCTGGGAGACTGTGTCGCCTGGGTGAAGAAACCCGGCCAGATGCAGGCGATACTTCCGACCTTGCATCGTGATGAGGGCATGTTGGTGGCCCAGTGCCAGGGTGTCACCCATGTGCCCCCAGCGGGCTTCGGGGTAGGTCTGGCTATAGCTGCTCACTGGTCGTCCACTCAGGTCGGCATGCAGGACCAATTCCTGCCCCCCGGCAGCTAGTGCTTGCACCTCTTGGTCAATGAAGGGGCGGCTGGTCTCCCCCAACACGGCGACCACCTGTGCTACAGTCTCGGCAGTGGAGGCTTTCAGTGCCCGGCTGACGGTGGTGTAGTGTCCGAGTTGGACGTCCCAGGCTTCCTTCACCGCCTCATCCTTGACCAAAGGGCGTGGCCCAAGGTTCAGATCCTGTAACTGGGTGCTCCCGGAGAGGAGCAACAATCCAAACTCCAGGATCAGATCGCCCGCTGGTATGTTTTCGTGGTGTCTGGGAATGAACACCTCCTGGCGCAATCGCTCGGCCAGATGGTGCAAGCAGGAGAAATCACCCCAGGCGACCAGCATGGCGTGTTCCGTTCGCCGGGTGGTTGGCTGGCTCTGTTCGATCATCAGACGGTGCCCTCGCTCTCATGTAGTTACCATAAGTATAGAGCATCCCAGCCAAAAGGAAAAATGTCAAATTTTTAAGGTTCAGGACGATTCCCGCGCTGCGTGCGCA
>CAYNWI010000486.1:0-1985 GCA_964400825.1 uncultured Anaerolineae bacterium
GGTGGAAGAGCTCGCGGGGCTGATCCGAGACGGCCGCCGATTGAGGGTCCTGGACGTTGGGGGCCATCCTGGGTTCATTGCGGATTTTTTGCCGGGGGATGATACGTTTATCCTGGACACGCTGCCTTTCCAGAGGCCGAACTACGTTCAGGGCGACGGGGCCAGGCTGCCATTTGAGAATGACAGCTTCGATCTGGTGGTTAGCGTGGATACCCTGGAGCACATCCCCCCCGACCGGAAGCTTGGATTTCTGGAGGAGCAGCTTCGAGCCAGCAGGGACTACGTTTTATTGGCCGCGCCTTTCGAGGACGAAAACGTCTCCCTGGCCGAGCAGATCGTCAACGAGTTCTTTATCAAGAAAATCGGCCACCCCAACGATTCCCTGGAGGAGCATTTTGCCAACGGGCTTCCTCGTCTCAGTGAAACGCTCTCTTTCTTTGACCAGCACGGCGTGCAACATCTGGAAATACCCAACGGTTACCTGTACAACTGGCTGGTGATGATGATGGCCCTTCCTGCGGCTCAGGCCCTGCCGAACTCTGAGGAACTGGTGGCCATGATCAACAGGTTTTATAACCAAAACCTCTACACCAGCGATAACCGGCGACCATGCTATCGGACGGTAGTATTGGCCAGCCAGCAGCACAGCTTGGATAGAGATTTCATCACAGGTAAATACGAAAAAGCCGAGGCCGATGTCCCAGCGGATGCTAAGCTGAAATTGGCTGATCTGCTGTTAAACCTGAAGCTGGAAAAGCCGCGCGTAGCTGCTCTGGAGGACGAGCTTGAGAAGAAGGATGGATACATCGAGAAGCTACAGGGTGAGTTTGAGGAGCGGACAGAATGGGCTCTTGAGCTTCGGGAGGAAGTTGAGGAGAGGAACCGCCGGGTCGTCGAGCTCCAGGATGAGCTTGGGGAGCGAACGGAGTGGGCCACTAAGCTTCGAGAAGAGGCAGACCAGAAAGGGCAACGGATAGTTGAGTTGCAGGACGAACTGGGGGAACGGACAGGGTGGGCCCAGGGGCTGGAGGATGATCTTGAGAAGCTGCGGGAGGATTTCGAGGAGCGGACGGATTGGGCACTGCGGCTCCGGGACGAGGCGGGGGAGAAGGATCGCCGGATACTGAGCTTGCGAGACGAGCTAGAGGTGCAAACCCAGTGGGCTCTGCAACTCCTGGAAGAGTTAGAGCAAAAGGATCAATACCTCAGGAAGCTACAGAGCGAGTTCGAAGAACGCACGCAATGGGCGCTTCAACTGGATGAAGAGTTGACCAGGATAAAACAGGGTTGGGTTTACAAGTTGTTTATGAGGGGCAAGTAAAGAGTGGCTAGGCGATAGAAAGTGAAGGGGTACGAGGCTATGAAACGTAAAAAAGTGATGAGGATACTTTTTGAGGAGGCTATTCGAGCAATGGCAGTGTTTGGGACATTGCTATTCAGCGGTGTGCTATACCTGGCACATCAGCTCGGTATGCCAGCCGGTACCACCTTACTCGGAGCCTTGGGAATAGCTTTCTTGGGCTTTGTACTGTTTGTCCCTCTGCGCTTGAAGACAGGCCGTGAGTTTAAGGTTACATCACGACGAGGAAGGATAGCCTTTGCTGCAGTATTGGTTGGCGTAATGATTTTGGTCAACTTAGTCCACTTGATGGTCTATTCTGAAGCTCTATGGACTTGGTGGCAAATACTAGGAACCATACTGATTGCGGCGCTTTTCACGTGGCTGAACGGGCGAAAGGTTGGTACAGACGAATGAGTTCGCTGTGAAAAGGGAGATCATGCTATGCTACTTTCGGCGATCAAGAAGGCCTTTTTCACGTCCTTGAATTGAGATGGTGGAGACTCTCAATGCGTATTTCCAAAGTCGTTAGGGGTGTGCTCCTGGTTCTCGCCTTTCCCCTGTTCATAATACTTCTCATCCCCCTTATCTTCGGCATCGTGGCCTCCCTCTTCGTCGCCGATATGGTGGGTTACTTCACACGAAG
>CAYNWI010000487.1:0-1976 GCA_964400825.1 uncultured Anaerolineae bacterium
CCGCTTGACTCATTTTGCGTTACCTCTCCAACGAACACCAAATCCTGGTCCCGCCCCCAGGACGGCTATGCACCTTCAATTTCGCCCCGATCATCGCCGCCCGCTCTTGTATCCCGGTCAGGCCGTAGCGGTCGGGGTCCACGACGGCGGGATCGAAGCCTACGCCGTCGTCCCGGATCACCAGGTCAATGCGGTCGTGGCCGAAGGCCAGGCGCACGGTCACCTGTTGGGCGGAAGCGTGACGCTCCACGTTGGTCAGGGCCTCGTCGGCGATGCGGAACAGAGCCTGGGCTTCTTCATCGGTCAGGTCGAGCTCCTGGCCAGCTACGCTCAGGTCGGCCTGCACGCCGGTCCGCGCCTGGAAAGCCTGGAGGGTGCTTCGCAGCGCGCCGACCAAGCCCAGCGTCTTCAGTGGATCGGTGCGCAGGGCCTGGATGGCCTGCCGTGACTCCTCCAGCCCGTTTCGGGCCAGAGCCGTGACTCCGTTCAGCGCGTCCTCAGCCGCAGCAGGATCGTGGGTCAGCAGGGTGCGGAGCGCCTCCAGTTGCACCGAAAGCGCGGCCAGCGAGTGAGCCAGGGTGTCGTGCAACTCCCGGGCCAGCCGGTTCCGCTCGCGGCTCACCGCCAGTTGCTCGACGGTGGCGGCATAGCGGCGCAAGCGTTGGTGGGCGGCCTCCAGTTCGGCGTGCTGTCGTCGCTCCCGCTGGGCCAGGATGCTGACGAGGAGAGGCACCAGGTATAGCAAAGCGATGCGCATCAGCACTCCTGAGAAAAAGTCCCAAGCGAGGATGTCCTGCTGCAATGCCCAGCAGCCGGTTCCCAGGTGCAGCATCGTCGCCCAGGTGCTCCCCCATACGGCTCCCCGCCGGCCATAGCCCCAGGCCAGCAATACCAGGGGAATGAGCAGAAAAAAGAAGGGTTCCGTCAGCGGTGCTTCCATCAGGCGGCGAGCCAATGGCTCTGACAGGTCCAGATGTTCGGGCCAGAAAACTCGCCGCTCGAAAAAGAATGATGCCGATAGCAGGCTCACGGTGAGCACGTCCAGGCCCAGAGCCAGAGCCAGAAATCGTCGGCCCAAAGCTCGTTCCAGCCAGGGAGGCAGCACCAGCAACGCCAGCAGCAGCGTGGGTGCGGCGCCCAGCAGGAGCGCCAACTGGACTGAGGGCCCCAGCCCCACTGTGACCAGGAAGCCCAGGCCAAGAAAAGCTATCTTGACGATCAATGTCAGGCGAAAGATGCGCAGCGCCTCGCGCATAGCCAATGGCTGTTCCATTTTCCCGCCCTTACACAGCTTGACAATGTTAAACTCCGACTATTGTCATTGCGAGGAGCGGAGCGACGAAGCAATCTCCACCGTTGCTTGCACTATGAAGGTGGGAGATTGCTTCGCTTCGCTCGCAATGACATCCTTTGTTGGGCTACGACAGCGAGGTCAACAATGTGGAGGTAGCATTGCCCTTGAACTGGCTCATGTACAGATGGTGGTAGAAGCCACGCTGCGCCAGCAACTCGTCGTGGGTGCCGCGCTCGATGATGTGCCCGTCGTTGATGACCAGGATGTTATCCGCATCGCGGATGGTGCTCAGTCGGTGGGCGATGACGAAGCTGGTGCGCCCTTTCATCAGCCGCAGGAGCGCCTCCTGGATGAGGGCCTCGGTGCGGGTATCCACGCTGCTGGTCGCCTCATCGAGGATCAGAATGCCTGGATCGGCCAGGACTGCGCGGGCGATGGCCAGCAACTGCCGCTGCCCCTGGCTCAAGTTGCTGCCACGCTCCGAAAGCTCCGTGTCGTACCCCTGGGGCAAGCGGCGGATGAACTGGTCAGCGTCCGCCAGCTTGGCCGCGGCAATGACTTCTTGTTCGGTGGCGTCCAGGCGCCCGTAGCGGATGTTCTCCTTTACCGACTCTGTGAAGAGAAAGGTGTCTTGCAGCACAATGCCCAGTTGGCGGCGCAAGCTGGCCTTCTGCACCTGGCG
>CAYNWI010000488.1:0-1967 GCA_964400825.1 uncultured Anaerolineae bacterium
TTCCAAAGAACCTACGGAACCCAACCGCTCGCCAGCCTCATGACAGTTCAAGGTAGCCCTGTCTGTAATCTATAACAGTTCTAAAGTGCTTCAGGAAACTTAAGCCCAGTAGCCCCCGAATCCCAGTAAACTCAGGTATGTCGTGACAGATGACTTCTACCTCTCTGGCCTCCGTACCACCGATGGATATCCGGTCTATCCGTAGCTTCGGAACCTCAATGACGCCATTAGCCGTAATAATCTCTTGGCGATCAGAGACAACTGCTGGATCATAGCCAATGACTTTGAGGTCAGCCCAAGAAAGGGTTGCCAGGGAAGCTCCAGTATCAAGAATCATGTCCACCTTTATCGAACCTTTGGGGCCAACGATCTTGACATTTCGCACGAGCAGGGGGATACCGACTGGGAAACGCATAGACATCTCGGTTAAAAAATCACCGCATAACCTTCAGGAACTGGCGGGCCTACAAAAGTGATATAGACATCAATCAACCCCCGCTGCAGAAGTTCCTTATCAAATGCCCGCCGATCCTTATCGTGCAGGACTACTTCCCCTTCCGGATTATCACTCTCCTCAAAAGTACGAAAGGCAATCCACTCTTCTTGATAAAATGCCTTTGCTTCTTCAAGTCTCATGGTAACCACCTCTGTTTTATTATACCATAAATCCATAATTTCGTCTAATTTGACCACGTTGCCCACAGGCCACGAACCGACAAGATAGACTTCGGAAGTCTTCAGTTTTGGAGACTTCCGAAGTCTGGGCACGATCTTCTGACCGTGGTCTACCTGGGTGGGCCGCCGGCCCCAGGGGGAGGGCCCATGGGTATACCCAGGAGCATCTTCCCAATCATTGTCTTTACGTAGTCGAACGTCTTCTGCAAGGACAGCGTCTTGGCATCTCTGAAGTAGCGTCCCACCGGGAAGTCCCTGGTGCATCCATACCCCCCGTGAAGCTCAACGGCCTTGCCAGCGACGTCCAACGCCACTTCGTTACCAAACGTTGCCGCCGCGAACATCAGAGGATCCGGCCCCTCCTTCGTCGCAGGAAGGGCGGCGCGATAGGCAATGAGCCTGGCCGCCTCCACGGCGACGGTCATATCGGCGATGGCGCGCTGAACGTTCTCGAAATCAGCCAAGGTCCTCGGCTCAACCACGACTCTCTCTTTGACGTACTTGACGGAGGCGTCCAACGCGGCTTGGGCAATTCCTACGGCTACGGCGGCCTGTCCAAGGCAATCCAGAGCTCCATAGGCCTGGAAAATCTTCACGCCGTCGCCTTCATGCCCCACCAGGTTCTCCCTGGGCACGCGGCAATCCTCGAAGAAGAGCTCCCCAGTGGGATCCCCACGAAGGCCGAACTTATCCTCCAGTGTGCCGAAAGAGAAGCCGGGGGTGTCTTTCTCGACGATCAGCACCGAGATGCCCATCGGCCCTTTCGCCGGATCGGTTCTGGCGAAGACGGTGTAGATGTCCGCTTCGCCAGCGTTGCTGGTGAAACACTTGGAGCCATTGACCAGGTAATGACCGCCGTCGGCCACCGCCCGGGTCTGCAAGGTCATCTGCCAGTTGGTCCCGCCGCTGGGTTCGACGAGGGCGAAAGCCCCCAACTTCTCACCTTTGGCCAGGGCAGGCAGGTACTTCCTCCTCTGCTCATCGCTGCCGAAGGCCAGGATGATGAAAGCAGTACCTATGCTGGTCAACAGGCTCCAACCAACCGACGCTGAGGCCGCCGCTATCTCCTCCAGGCTCAGCACGAAAGTGAGCCTGTCCGCCCCGGCCCCGCCGAAGGGCGGCGGCACCAGGATGCCGAACAGCCCGGCCTCAGCCATCTTTTGCATGGCCTCTCTGGGGAAGCGACCCGTCTCGTCAATCTCCGCCGCTATGGGAGCGATCTCGTTAGCGGCCAACTCCCCGACCATCTTCCTGGTCACCTCTTGTTCTTCTGTCAATCGCAAATCCATTTT
>CAYNWI010000489.1:0-1965 GCA_964400825.1 uncultured Anaerolineae bacterium
TCTTGTCCAGGTAGTACCACCCCTCAGGGTCGTCCGAGGCCATCGAGCCGACCAGAGCCAACTGCGCATCGGGCACTTCGTTCTTGACCATCCTGTAGGCGTCAATCACCCCCAGAGGGTCCTTCCAGGGATCGAAGCGGCTGACCTGGGTGATCAGCGGCCGCTGGACATCAATACCGAAGCCGGCCACGATCTGGCGAGCGTCGTCCAATGGCAGGGGAACATTCTTGGACGACAGGGGATCAATCGTCGGGGTGATGAGGGCCAGGTGGTCGAATTCCACGCCAGGGCCAACGTATTGCTCCAGGGTGAAGATAGCCGCTTCATGCGCACTGATGTAGGGGGCGATGAACTCCCAGTAGGCCATGTTGGGATGCGAAGTATCAATGTGGCAGCGCCAGACCCAATGCCCCTCATCTGGCCCGCCGTGATAGTGCAGTATCCCGGCTGGCTGAGGGTCGTGCATGACAACGTAGTCGTACTGGCCTTCGAACCTCTCGGCGTTCAGCCGATTATATCGCTGCCAGATGGCTTTCATCTCCTCGGTCAGCGGAATATCCATCCCTTGTAGCCCGTTATGGAAGGCCTTGGTGACATTGAAGAACTCATCGCTCCCCTCAATCACCTGCCATTCAGCATCCAGGCCGACATCGCGCATCAGGGGGATGAGAGTGTAGAGCATCTCGGCCACCCCGCCCCCGAAGGCCGTGGCGTTGACGTGCACCACTCGCGCCCCGTGCAAGCTCTCGGCCAGTTCACGGATCTCGGCGATGACCTCAGCGCCCACTATGGGCCGGTAGTCCTCCAGGGATTTGCTTGCTACCTCGACTTTTTGTAACATTATGTCCTCCTCCTTTGGATGTTGGAAGTTAGAAGTTGGATGTTTGCCTACCTGCCCATTTGCTCATCAGCACCTCCTGCCGGGGATAGGGCATCTCGATCCCCTCCCGTTCGAAGGACTCCTTGATGTGGCGGCGTAGCTCCCGGGCCACATCCCACTGCTTGCCCGGCTTGGTCTTAACCATGACCCGCACCGTCACCGCCCAATCGCCCAGGGCCTCCACTCCGGTGACCATCGGCTCTTCCAAGACCAGGGGCGCGAACCCCTCGTCCTGGTAGAGTTCCTGGCCGATTTTCTCCAGAGCGGTCACCACCCTCCCGATGTCCTCCTCGTAGGCCAAGCCCAGATCCACTATGGCCCGTGACCAATTCTTGGTGCGGTTGGAAACGATGCGCATCTCGCCGTTGGGGATGACGTGCAGCGTCCCCTCCAGGTCTCGCAGGAAAGTGGCCCGCAGGGTCATCTTCTCCACGCCCCCGCCGATGTTCCCCACCTGGATGGCGTCGCCCACGGCAAACTGATCCTCCAGCAGAATGAAGAACCCACCGATAATGTCCCTGATCAGAGTTTGAGCGCCCAACCCCACGGCCACGCCAACGACACTGGCGCCGGCAATGAGGGGGGCGATGTCCAGGCCCAGTTCACGCAGGATCATCAGCCCGGCGATGGTCACTATTATTACCAGAGTCGTGCTGTGAATCACCCTGGCCATGGTCCTGGCCCGCTGCGCCTGCTCGTCAGTGGGGGCTGCCCCAGCAATCAAACTTTCGAGGCGAGTCGCCAAGACCCGCACAGAACGGCAACCGACTATGCTGCCAAGCACAATAATGGCGACGCGAAGCCCGCTTGTCAAAAGCCAATCCTGTATCATTGGCCAGGCGTTCTCTCCCAGCGGCATTTCTCTATCTCCTAGTGGGAACTTCCTCAGCAGGTCACGTGGAACAGCCCGATGACCTTGCCCTTGGCCTTGTTCCAGAGGCGGATGGCGTCGGGCGTGGCTGCCAGCTTCGTCTGGCAGTTGTGCTTCTCCAAGTATGCCTGGGCCTCTTCCGAAAGGCGCACCAAGTCATACTGCCCCGTCCCAACAATGAGCAGTTCCGCCCCCTCTTCGTACACGTGCCTGG
>CAYNWI010000490.1:0-1961 GCA_964400825.1 uncultured Anaerolineae bacterium
TCATGAACCCGCAGCGCTACACCTACCCGGCCTGCGCCATCACCCAGCGCTTCGCGGCTCTGATGAACCTGTCCGATTTCCCCTGCTTCCTGACCCCCGAGGTCGTCACGGCCACGTTGATGACAAACTGCATCGCGCTGGCGCCAGACGTGCCGGGCTCGCCGGTTAGGGGTTGCAAGCACTGCGCCGTTACCACCCTGATCAAGAGGAATGTGCCCTACGTAAAGGGCATTGGTGCTGGCAAGAAGGGCTACTGCCAGTGGGACGTGGCGGTGTAAGCTAGCGGAAGTGACCAGTCGCTTTTCGTTGGCGGAGCATGACAAATAGCTTCGCTGCCGATTAGTGTGCCTGGCGAGAAAAGAGCTCAGGGAGACTAAAATAACAACTTTTCTCCCTGAGCTCTTTCTATGGGACAATCCTTTGACAGAGGCCCAAGCTTATGCTAGAATAAAGTTGACTCCGAGTTGGAGCGGAAGGAGTTCAACTATTAGCCACGATTTGAGGAGGGAGCAATGAAAAAACTGCTGCTCCAGCTAGATAGCGACAAGCATCCCAGCGTATTCGATACTATCACCGCCTACGATGCCGGCGCTGACCATGTGTTGGCTGTTGGTGACGTTGATTTGAAAGACGTGCGCGACTTGGTGTATGGAGCGATGTTCACCCGTGGCGGAGAGGCATTGAAGAACTCCGCCGTTTTTATCGGTGGATCCGACGTGCCCGCCGGCGAGGCCATGCTCAAAGCCGCGGTGGACGCCTTCTTCGGGCCGGTGCGGGTCTCAGTGATGATGGACTCCAACGGGTGCAATACCACCGCTGCCTCGGCGGTGGCCAAGATCGTCGGCGCGGTGGACGTGAAGGGGAAAAAGGCCGTCGTCTTGGCCGGCACCGGGCCGGTCGGTATGCGCGCCGCAGCCTTCCTGGCCCAGGAAGGCTGCCAGACGTTTCTCACCTCTCGCCGCCTGGAGCGGGCGCAGAATGCTGCGACACAGATTAAAGAACGCTTCGGCGTGGAGGTGACTCCGTTGGCGGTTAGTGACGAGGCGACGACTGGCCAAGCTCTGCAGGATGTAGCCGTGGTTCTGACCACCGGCGCGGCTGGTGTGCAGTTGGTTCCACAGGCATTGTGGACTGAACATCCTACCCTGCAAGTGCTGGCCGACATCAACGCCGTGCCCCCGCTGGGCATTGAGGGCATCAAGCCTCACTGGGACAGCAAGGAGAAGCATGGCAAGGTCATCTTCGGCGCGTTGGGCATCGGCGACTTGAAGATGAAGGTGCACAAGGGGTGCGTGGCCCGACTCTTCGAGAGCAACGAGCTGGTGCTGGGAGCCGAGGAGATTTACGCCATCGCCAAAGAGCTGGGCGGATAAGCGTCGGGGATGAACCGAGGCAACGGGGCGCGGGGCGCGCGGCCAACACTGATTATCGGCCTTAGTACCAGGGCCATCGCCGAATCGGCTATGAGGGGCGGTTACAGCGTCGTCACCCTGGACTACTTCGGCGACCGCGATCAGAAAGAGCTGGTACAAAACTACTCGCTGATGCGCGACTTCGATCTGGGGTTCAGTGCAGAGGCCCTGTTTGCCGCCAGCCGGGGCCTGGACTTCGGGGCCTTCGTTTACATCTCCAACCTGGAGAACCACCCCGACGTGGTAGAGAAGCTGGCCGCCGGTCACACCCTGCTGGGCAACGATCCCACAACTTTGCGTCGGGTGCGCGACTGGGGGACCCTGCGGCAGGTCTGCCGGCGCCAGGGCATCCCCGTCCCCGTTACCCTGCTGCCCGGCGAGGAGGCACAGGCGGATGGGGGAAACCGCTGGCTGACCAAGCCGATGCGGAGCGGGGGTGGGCACGGCATCAGCTTCTGGAGGGGGGGCACGCTGGGCAAGGGGCGCATCCTTCAGGAGTGGATCGCGGGAACGGCCTGCTCTGCCGCTTTCGTAGCCGATGGGCGACGG
>CAYNWI010000491.1:0-1958 GCA_964400825.1 uncultured Anaerolineae bacterium
ATGGTATCAGCGATTTCATTGACATCCAGGGGATTAACCAACAACCCCGTCACCCCATCCTCCACAGCCTCCTCGACCCCGCCGCCCCGCCCGGCCACTACCGGCTTACCGCAAGCTCCAGCTTCGAGATAGCTTATCCCAAAGCTCTCCACCTCGCCGTGACCGGGCAGTGACCGGCTCGGCATCACGTACACGTCACAGGCAGAATAATAGCGGGGCAAATCGAGGCTGTTGTGCTCAACCGCACCCACGAATAACACGTGCCTGGCAACGCCCAGTTCCCTGGCAAGGGCTTGTAGTTGCAGTCGCCATGGCCCATCCCCAACGATCAGGTACCGCACCTCTGGCACGGCGTGGAGGATAGAGGGGAGCGCGCGCAACACTGCGTCAACGCCCTTCTTCTCAACCAATCGAGCCACCGTCAAGATGACCGGTGCACCACCTATGGCGTGACGCTCGCGAATTGGTGTTGGGTCAACGTCTGGATGAAAACGCTCGTGCTCCACCGGTGGGTGGATCACCCGAATGCGTGCGGGGTCTTGACCCAATCGCTCCATCTGTAGCCGGGTTGCCACACTATTGGCAATCAGCCGATCAGCCTGGGAGAGGGTCCAGCGCAATACCGCCCTGCCTCCTGGGATTCGCTGCACACGCAGCAAGTCGCTGCCGTGAGACCAGATCATCACGGGCAGACGGTAGATGCCTTTGAGCAACCACGCCGTCAATCCAAGAGGAAGGGGTTGCCAGCACTCGACAGCGTCAAAGCTCTCTCGCTGGAGTAAGTCGCGGGCGAGGAGCAACGGCTGCAACAACTGCCCAATGCGCTTCAGGCCAGGAACACCTCCCAGAAACGGACGCCAGCGCAGAATGGGGAAGGGTTGAGCAGCATCGAAGGTAGCGCAGTCAGGATGCCAGGGGGCGAGCACCACCGGCTCATCGCCGGCCCGCAGGCAGCGCTGATGGGCGAAGCTTTGCATGCCACCCGTATCCGGCGGGAAAGTCAAGGTAATAAGGAGTCTTCTCATACCAGCCTGTGTCGCCTGGCTTTGGCCAGTACTTGGTGGTACACTGCCACTATTTTGCGGGCTAACCGCTGGACGCTGAAATCTTGCTCGATAACCTGCCGAGCGCGTTGCCCCATGGCTGCTGCTCGATTGGAGTCACGCATTAGCGCCAGCACAGCCTGCGCCACTGAGTCGGGATCCTGAGGCGGCACCAGAAAGCCGGTCTCGCCGTCCTGGACAATCTCCGGCACGCCGCCCACCCGACTGACCACCACTGGTTTTGCCAAAGCCATGGCTTCTAACAGAGCATTGGGGGTTCCTTCACGCAGGGAGGGCAAAACGAAAAGGTCACTGGCACCCAGGAAACCGGCCACATCCGCTTGATAGCCAGCAAAAATCACAGCTGCATTGATCCCCAGCGACCTGGCCTGCTGCTCCAACTGGCCACGCAACGGCCCATCGCCCACAATCATGAATCGAGCATCGGGGTATTCGTTAAGGATGCTCTGTGCCGCTTTCAGCAAACAACAATGTCCCTTCTCTCGGCTCAGTCGGCCTACGGTGGTAATGACGAATTGGGTGTCACGGATGCCAAATCGCAAACGCACCTCAGCGCGGGTCGTCATGTTCATGGTGAATGGTGCCAGGTCCAGAGCGTCATGGGCCGTCACTATGCGGGCCGCCGGAAGCCCATGGCGGATCAACCACTGGCGTAGGTGCTCCGACACGGCAATGATGCCGTCGAAGGCGTGCAGTGTGAGGAGGTCAAATCGCTTGTAGAACCGCAGGGCCAATGTACGATCTGTATAGCCCCGCACCGACGCTACCCGCCGAGCGCCAGCCAGCCGAGCTGCAAGGCAACCGTAAAGGTTGCTCTTGTACTCGTGGCTGTGGACCACGCTAAAGCCCTCTTCACGGACCCGATGCGTGATGGCCCGGATAGCCGGCCATGAG
>CAYNWI010000492.1:0-1942 GCA_964400825.1 uncultured Anaerolineae bacterium
CAGGTTGAAGGCATCGGCGCCGGCAGAGAAGGAAACGTTGAGACTGCCACCAAACTCCTGGGAGAGCTTGTGGAACAGGTTGATGGTGATGGGGTAGAGGGCGCGTCCCGACATGTACATTTCGTCGCCGGGAAGGATGCCCTTGTGGTTAGCCAGGGCCAGGGTGTTGCTCAATTTGACCCCAAAGGTCAGTCCCCGCTTTGCGGCAACCTTTTTTAGAGTTTTGATCAGTTCCACCGCCCGGCCATATTGCAGGTCGTGCTCGAACACGCGGTCGGGGATGTGGATCTCCGTGAAGCCGAGGTGGTCGTGGAGGATGCGCATCACTTCCTCTTTGCCCAGCAGGGTGGGGTTCAGCTTGACTGTGGTGTGCAACCCCCTTTCCTCCAGCAGATACCTGGCGATCCGTTCGATTTCGTCCGGGGGGCAGCCGTGCATGGTGGAGAGGGTGACGTTGTTGGTGACACAGGTCAAAATCTCGATATCGCTGAACTGGGGAAACTTCTCTTCCAGAACCGCCTGGACTTCGGCGATTTCCTCGGAGGCATTCTCCAACCTGTCCATGAAACGGGTCATGGGCGGGCTCTGAATCCCCTCCAGATCATAGCCGACGCTCATGTTGAAGATCGTGCCAAAGGGAAGGGCCTCGAAGCCAAGCAGCCGGCGGAGGACGTGAATCAGCGCCCAGGCCTTGACGTACTCGCTGGCCGACTGCTCCAGCTTGAGCTCCTGGGACCATTCGACGTTGTAGCCCTCGTCCTCCATGTCAATGCACGGCCTGGGGATCTCCAGCTCATCGCTGATCTGCACGGTCTTCAGCTCGATGAATCGCCCGCCGGAGAGCCAGGCGCAGACGATGTTCTGGGCGAGCTGGGTATGCGGCCCAGCCCCCGGCCCGATGGGGGTGGCCAGGTAATGCCCAAAGAGGTCCACGATGGCGTAAGGGCTGTCCTTTTGGGGGACGTAGAAAAGGGAGCGGTGGATCCCAAAGATGGACTGGTTCCCCTCAAGCTCCTTCAGAATCCAGCCGAGAAGAACTTCGAAGGGTTGGACTTTCATGGTATCAGACATGACTTTTCCTCCATTCACCGCTGTTGTTACATCCCCGTGGGGATGTCCAGGAAGGTTGTCTCCAGGCCGAACTTTTCCTCCAGATGGCGAGCCAGCGCCTTCACGCCCAACGTCTCGGTGGCGTAGTGGCCGCCGTAGACGACGTTGAGGCCCCATTCGGCAGCCCGGTGGAAAAAGCTGTGGCTGGTCTCGCCAGTGACAAAGGTGTCAAAGCCGGCGTCTACAGCCTGCTCCATCATGTCACTGCCGAATCCGGAGATGCACCCCACTTGCGACACCTCCGCCGGGCCGTGGGCCAGCACGCGCAGGGGAGGTTCGCCAGTGGCCCGCGCCAACTGCTCGACCAGCACGTCCAGCGGAATGGTCGGGGCCAGCACGCCGCCGATGCCGATTTCGCGGCCCTGGTACTCGCCAAAGGCGCGGGTGTCCTTCAACCCCAACAGACGGGCCAGTTCGGCATTGTTGCCCACCTGGGGGTGACAGTCCAATGGCAGGTGGACGGCGTATAGGCCGCAGCCGCCCTCGATGAGCGTCCTTACCTGCTGGAAGAGGGGACCAACCAGGCGGAAGGGTTTGCTCCAGAAAAGCCCGTGGTGGACGACGATCAGTTGTGCACCAGTGGCGATCGCCCGCTCGAAGGCGGCCCGGCAACCATCCACGGCGAAGGCGACTTTGGTCACCTCCTCTGGCCCCTCCACCTGGAGGCCATTCTGGGAGCTATCCTCGATCTCTTTGACGCGCAGGTAGTCGTCGAGGTAGGTAATCAATTCTTCACGTTTCATCGTAATCTCCTCACTAATCGTTGCGTAGCGTCGCCCCTTGCGGGCGACGTTCTCGTCGGGTGCTACGGGGCGCGGGTGGCGGTGAGCGT
>CAYNWI010000493.1:0-1933 GCA_964400825.1 uncultured Anaerolineae bacterium
CCCATCGTGGATCTCGATCCCGGTTATGCAGCGAGGATGGACGCAACTGCCAATATTGAAGTAGAGAGGTGCTCCTCCCTCTTCAGGGAACACGGGGCGATGGGTGTGACCACAGATGACCATTTGATTGTCGTTAGCCTTTATCCAAGCCGTGATCCTTTTCTCAACTGCTCTCTGTTTTTTGAAGTTCTCGGCTGGGCTTGTTGGATCTCTGATTCCAAGTATCTGAAGAGGCTTCCAGACATATCTAACGATAAACCTGCTGAACTGCCAAAGGTGATCGCTCCAAAGGTCTCCCTGATGTCCGTGGACGACGAAGATTCTGTGGCCCGTGTCCGAGTGTCGAAGAACTAACCCCTCGTGCACCGTGATGCCATCAAACAGCGGCTCACTCTCGCCCGCGCGCTCGTCATAGAACTCGTAAAGATGTTTTTCGACATTCTTCGGCTCTTTCCAGTCGGCGTTGTGGTTTCCCCAGATGAGATAGAGCCTGTTATCCTGGTGGAATTCTCGCATCTGCCAGAACAGGTGGCTGTGGGCCTTTCGTATGTCTTCGAAACTCCCGTTCTCCCAGAGCTCGTCCCCATCTCCAACTTCAATGTAGGTGAATCCATCTTCGTAGTAGCGCTTCAACGCATACCAAAGGAGAACCTGATTGTGAGCCAGGTCATCTGACCAACTGTTGTCACCTCGGTGGCAGTCGCTGAAGAAGATGAGCCTGGAGGAGTCGTCAAAGGCAATCTCCGAGGCTGACTCGAACACTTCGGTTAGACGCTTGCTGGTAGACATGATTCACCTCCTGGCAAGGAACGCATACGGCACCGGCAGCTCCATCATCGTTCGCAGGCCGGGCGGGGCGGTGATGATCTTGGGGATGGTGTTGACCAGCGCGGCGATGGTGGCCGTCCTGCCAAAGATGCCGCCTTCAATGCGCATGGAGAATGGCGGGTCGCCGATGATCTCCACCCTGTCGTGCGGCTCTTTGGCGCCGACGGATATCTCCAGATCGAGCACCAGCCGCTCTTGGCCTCCACTTTTCACGCGCATGATCTGACGCAATCCGGCCACCTGCTGCGGCTCCACGGTGAGAAAAGCCGTCGTCATTTCTGTCTCGGCTATCACGGGCCGGATGCTTTCCTCGATTTCATCCACCGGCCAGCCCAGGGTGTCCATTAACGCCAGGGCCGATTCGCGCAGGCCGATGTGGCCGAACCTGCCGGCGGCCAGCCTTTCCTCGAATTCCTGGCGAGAGAGGCCGGCGCCGGTTTTCTTCTGCAGCGGTAATCGGCGCTGGCCGGTGTCCACCACGCGGGTGACGATGATCTTGCTGACCTCGGTACACACGCCGCTGAGACACAGCGGCAGGATGTCCATGGAAAAGCCCGGATTGACGCCCGTGCCAATGACGGCGACGCGGTGTTGCTTGGCCAGGGTGTCAACGCGCTGGCAGAACGCTGGATCGCGCTGGAAGGGGTAGAACAGCTCTTCGCTCGAAGAGACCACGTGGGCGCCGGCGCGGATGATGGTGGCCAGTTGGTCCTCGATGCGATCCAGGAACGAGAAGGTGGTGTGCACCACGACCTGGGGCCGCCAATCGGCGAGAGCCGCTGCACCATCGCCGCGCACGGCCAGGCCCAGCCTCTTCTCCAGGCCGCAGACCTCCCCGACGTCCTGGCCGACTTTTTGGGGATCAACGTCTATCCCCCCGACCAGTTCGAGGCCGGGCTTTTGCAAGAGTGCTTTAACGCTGGCCTGACCGATGGGACCCAGGCCAAATTGGACGACACGAATGGGGTTCATTGTTTCTTCCTCCTGCATTCTTAACGCTCCTGCCGGATCGCCAGATCCGGCAGTTCCGCTCCGGCGGGATTGCCAAATCCCGCCGGAGCGGGAGAAGAGTTCATCACTTAAACGCCAGCACGCCAAAGGCGCG
>CAYNWI010000494.1:0-1931 GCA_964400825.1 uncultured Anaerolineae bacterium
GGCAGGGGACAGACCCGGCCCTCTTGGAACGAGCCATCAGCGTAGCCGCCTCCATTGCCAACTACGGCGCGGAGCAGCGTTACATCGTGGGGGTCATCGCCAACGGTAGCGTGCCCCACTCGGACCAGTCCATCAAGGTGCTGCCCAGCCGTGATCCCAAGCAACTGGCTCGCATCCTGGAAGCACTGGCGGCTGTCACCGGCTTCGCCACCTCTTCCATTGAGAACTTGCTGTTGGCGGAAAGCCCCAAGCTGCCCTGGGGGGCTACGCTGGTGGTGGTGACGGGGATAGTCAGTGAAGAGCTGGCCGCCACTCTGCTGCGGCTGCGGGATGTGGGCCGCCGCTTGGTGCTGATCTCTTTAGACCAGCAGCCGCCAGGGCAAGAACTGGAGGGTATTCTCTCCTATCATCTGCCTGGCGTGGAGACAGATTTTCGTCATCCATCGAGGAGGGGGGAAGTGCGGGGGGAGTTTGTCCAGGGTAGGCAGGCGGTGGAAACGTTCACCAAATTAGGAGAGCAAGAGTAGTGGGGATCCTCCATCTGAACTGGCGCAAGGAAGCGCTCTACGCGACCCTCGTGGCTGCGGAAATGTGTTGGCTCACCCCCTGGGTCTTGGTGATCACCCGGCGGGCAGAGATTGCTACGACGTATTCCACAGCGCTGACGCTGGGCATCCTTGTTCTGGCCGCGATTTATTTCAGCCGTATCATGGATCGCTTGCAGTTCGATCTCTCTTACCAGCGAGTGATCCTGATCGTCGCGGTGGTGATAACTACTGCCTTGATCATGCGCTCTCTCCTTTACCCGGGTTACGGCTTGTTCGATCTGGCCTGGTTGGGGAAAGCGGGGGGAGCGCTGCTGTACTTCTACTCGCTGCCACCGGAGGCTGGCGTCGTTGCCGTCACCCTCTTCCTGTGGTGGCGAGGGATCAGCATCGGCCAGCGCAGCTTGACTTTCCAGGGGGTGACCTTCTCCTTTCGCCTGGGCGTCCTGTTGCTCGTTTTCTCCGCGCCGCTGTTATCCCTGGCCGCAGCCTATGATTCCACAGCCTTGATCTTGCCTTTCTTCTTCTTCAGCCTCATGGCCGTCGCCCTGGCTCGGGTGGAAGAAGTCAATCAGGCCAAGGGAGGCGTGGGCGCGCCTTTCAACTTCACCTGGTTAGCCATATTGCTCGGCTCCATCGTCGTCGTCTTGATCACGGCCTGGCTCATCTCGCGGGTTTACTCTGTGGAAGGTTTCTCTCAGATCCTGCGCTGGTTGGAACCGGTCTTTGCCCCGTTGCTGAGAGTAGTAGAGTACGTCTTAATCTTATTGATCAAGCTTCTGGAGCCTCTCTTGCGGTGGTTCTTCGCGATATTCCAACGAGTCGCTGAGAACCTTCCTCAAAGCATGGAGGGCGTTGAGCCACTGGGTTTTGAGGACCTTCCGGTCGGCGAAACGACTCAACCGCCGCGTTTGTTGATGGCCATCTCCCGTTACGTTTGTCTGGGGCTTGTTGGGGTGGCCGCCTTGATGGTATTGGCCCTCACTCTGCGGCGGCGACGAGACAGGCAGCGGAGAGGTGATGAGCTCCGCGAATCCCTCTGGTCGTCGGCGGATTTTGCTGATGGAATGTTGAACTCCCTGCGCGACGGCTGGGATCGTCTCAGGGACCTGGCTGGACTGGTGGGGCAGTTTGGCCCCGGTATGCGGCTCTACGCTGCGGTATCCATCCGCAAGATATATGCTAACATGGCCCGCCTGGCAGAGAGTCAGGGCTGCCCCCGGCAGCCCGCCCAGACGCCCTACGAGTACCTGCCAGCCTTGGGCCGCGCTTTCCCCGATTGCCAGGCCGAGACCACAGCCATAACAGAAGCTTACGTGAAAGTGCACTACGGCGAGGTGCCTGAGAGCGTCAAAGAATTGCAGCGCATCCGAGAATGTTGGCAGC
>CAYNWI010000495.1:0-1928 GCA_964400825.1 uncultured Anaerolineae bacterium
TGAAGATGGATCAGAGGGCCAGAAAACCCAAGGACAGGGATTTCATCGAGACGGCAGAGGGGATGTTCTTCTGCGTGACGGGTTATCTTCACCCGCCGGACAAGTACACCGCCTACCTCAAGTACTCCCCCGCTCCAGTGGGGAAGTGGAAGGGCAGAGAAATTCACTATCGCAGGGAACTGGAGTATTACCACGTCAGCCAGGTGGCCGGCACCATAGCCTACCTGGAGCGGAATTACCCCCACTACGTCCACTACTGCCCCGTCAGAAACATAAAGTTCTCGATGATCCCTCAGGAATACGTGAAGAAATACTACCTTCCCCAACAGCGACTGGGGGAGATCCTGGAGACCCCACGAGACCCTCTCGAAGAGGAAGTGCGCGCCTTCGTCTACGAGATCATAGCTGGCACCGGAATCAAGACAGAGGACTTCGGCATCACCGGCTCCATCTTGCTGGGGATACACAACCCTGAGTTCTCGGACATTGACCTCCTGGTCTACGGCCTGGAGAACGCCTGGAAGGTCAGGGCGGCGTTGAAGGAGCGGATGTTGGCCAGAATCCGGCCCGTGGCCGGGAAGGTGCTGGAAGAATGGTGCGCCTCGGTAGCCAATCGCTTCCCCCTTAGCTACGAGGAGGCCCGCTATCTGGCCGGGAGACGATGGAACTACGGCTTCTTCGGCGACCAGGCCCTTCGACCAGCTCAGGACAGGTACTTTTCCATTCACCCCACGAGAAAAGACGACGAGATAAGGGAGAACTACGGGGATACGGTTTACCGTGAGAAAGGGATGGCGAGGATACGGGCACTCGTCTCGGACGCCAGCGAGAGCCTGTTCATGCCTGCTCTGTACAGGATAGAGGGAGTGGAGGTAATCGAGGGTGAGGCAGAAGCGCAGCAGGTGAGGGAGGTCGTTTCATTCGAGGGGCTCTACCGCGATGTCGTAGATTCTGGCAAGGAGATCGAGGCAAAGGGCAAGCTAGAGAGCGTCAACGAGCGATGCTACAGGCTGGTGATAGGCACGATGATGCTCAAGGGTGAGGAGTACATAAAACCCACCCTCGGAAAGAAGAGCTGAGAGGTAAGTGAATGCAGCAATCCTTTCACTATATATCGCCATGGCTATGGCCATAGGCATAAGAGCAAAAGCAACCACCTTAGAGAAGTTCATCCGGGGGGACAGGCTGGACACAAAGACCCTGGTTACTACCATTGTGTCTACGTTCTACGGAGCCTCAGCCATCCTGGGGGGAGTGAGCCTGACCTACCAGATGGGGCTGGGCGTTCTCTGGTTCATGGTACCCTTCTACCTGGGAAACATAGCCGTCGTTTTCTCGCTTAACAAGATAGCGGACTCAGGGAAATACACCCTGCCGGATTTCCTGGGGGATTTCTACGGCAAGAAATTTGCCATAGCCAGCTCCGTGCTGCTGGCAACCCTGTGCCTCATACCGGAGGAGATCATCGCGGGGGGAAAGATTCTGTCCACCTTCACGCCGATGCCGGTGGAAGTGGCGATGGGCATCATGGCCTTCATACTAATCGCGCCTGTGGTGATCGGCGGGATGAAAGCGGACGTGATGACGGATATAGTCCAGTTCGTCCTGATGCTTTTCATGCTCGCCATGATGGTGCCATTCGTCTTGCCCAGCCTGCAACCGGACATTGCTTCCGGTATACCGGAGGGGTATCTCGACCCCTTCTCGTTCATATCAGCTCAGGAAATAGCCGTGTTCTTCATACTGCTCTTTTTCCTGCCGATCACCTCGGCCCCTTTGTACCAGAGGTTCTTCGCTTCGGAATCGGAGGCATGTTCGAGAAAAGCGGTGCTGTATTCCATTGCGATATGGATGGCTGTGGACGCGGTTGTCGTCCTGGGCGGATTTGCCGCCCTGCGGCTGGTCCCGGACCTGGCAGACCCAGACAT
>CAYNWI010000496.1:0-1926 GCA_964400825.1 uncultured Anaerolineae bacterium
GAGCTTACTATCATTTTGTCAAATCCTTCTTTGACGAACGGCGAGTAGGCGTGCGAGCATAGCTTCAAAAAACGTGATTTTTTCGAGTTGCCGACCGAACTATGCACTGCACGCGCAATCCTTAACAACTAAACAGCAGCCAGGGGCAACTGGCCAGCGACAGTTAAGAAACAGCGGGCACTGTTATCCCTATCCTGGTATTCGAGCGTGCCAGAGGCAGGGGCTCACCTTACGTTATCCAGGGTTTCAGCGCCACGGGTCGGGGGCGGTCCAAGCTCATTTACGAGGGTCTGGTTAGCCTCAAGGAGGAAAGCGGCCGGCCCCCGGTCCGTCTGGCGCGTTGCCCAGGGCAACGGTTCAGAGGTCAAGATCACGCCTGCAGAGTTGGGTCCGCGACGTACCATTCATGGTGGTTATCTACATGGTAGCACCTTTCTTGAGAATCAGTGTCTTGGCCTGCTGGTCGCGCAGTGTGGCCCACAGGATACCGGTGGCGCGGCGAGCGGTGGCCACGCGGGCGACCCCGGCGGGCTTGGATTTCCTTAGCTTGTTGAAATACTGCTGCAAGACGGGTTGGTGCAGAATCAAGGTGGCAAGAGCATTCATCAAAGCGCGGCGTAGATAAACGTCGCCAACCTTGACGATCCGCTTGCCTTTGCCTTTGCGTTGACGGATGCCCGAGTCATTGCGTCCACTGACCAGGCCACTACGACGGAAGACTTGGGCGGCGTAGGAGTAGTTGGCCGGGTCGCCGATGGCCGCTGCCAGGCTGGCTACCTGGATGTCGCTGAGGCCTTTGAGGTTGATCCATATCTGGTAGGGCGTTTCAGCCAGCAAGGTGCGCAGACGGTCTTCGAGTTGGGCAATGTGGTCTTCGACTTCCTCTAGCAAGGCCAAATCGTGGGCCAACAGCTCGCCACGGATGGCAATCAACTCGGCATCGGGCAGTAGCACTTTCTGAGCGTAGGCGATGGTCTTGGCCGCGGTGACTGGTCCCATGGCATAGTGGTGAAGGTGGAAAGCATCTATCAAGTCTTGCGGGGACATGGCCGCCAACTGGCGCGGGTCAGGGCACACTCGGATCAGATGCTGCATCGTCTGACACGACCAGAAATCGGTGGTGAAGAGAGGCGTGTAGCGGGCTTTGGCCTCTTTGGCGATGATGACCAGGCCGGGAAAGATACGGTCCAGGTGGCCGAGCACCTGGTTCTGCAACATGGTGCGTATCTTGACCTTGCTGAGTCGGACACGGTCCAGGTGTTGCAGTTGCAGATAGACCCCGCTGGCGGGCTTGAAAGGCGTGCCTTCTCCACGCCGCAGAAGGTCGCCGATGGAGGCCGTGTCAATCTCGTCGTCCTTCTCGCGGTGCATCATCTGTTGGTCTCGATTCTTCTTGACGGCGTAGCTGTTGATCAACGTCACTGGCTGTGGTCGTTGGCGCAGGTGTCGCGCCAGGTTCTCAAAGTAGTGACTGGTCGGCTCCAGGCCCGTCAAGACCACCTGGGCCTTGATCCGAACGGAGGCTTCGTCTATCGCTTGACACAACTGGTCAAAGCCGGTTTGAAAGATGTCGATCTCGAACGTGGGCGTCACAATCTCGCCCAGCGCATTGTGAATCATCACTACGTGAAAGTACTTGTGAACGTCTATGGAAACGCACAGGATGCGGTCCAACGGAATGCCTCGAATCTGGTCGGCAAACGCTTGCCCTCGCTTACCTCGTAGGTGAGTACGTCGTTTTCGGCTCATGACTGGTCCCTCCTGAAAGTGAGTGTCCCCGTCGGTGAGGCCGGAACGGAATGAACACCCTGTGCGTCTCCCGTCTTTGTCAACGGGCTCCGACCTCTCCATAAGTACGGGGCGAAGATACTTTACTATTGTTGATGGTTTTGTCAACCATCAACGAAACCTATTATACCAGGAGGT
>CAYNWI010000497.1:0-1924 GCA_964400825.1 uncultured Anaerolineae bacterium
TTCGAGCTCACGGAGCGAGGGGACGAGCACCTGGCAGCGTGGATTCAAAAGTGGATCGCGCACGAGCAGCGGGAAAGCAAGAAACGACCACACAGGCGAGGAGTGAAAGTGAGACTGACCTCCACGGGGCGGCCGGCGGTACTGCCGAAGGTGATGGTGAATGAGGCTTTGAGGGAGGCCGAAAGCAAGTAGAATCACGAGGCGGGGGAGGCGGCGTTTGTCCCTTGCTGGGGGCTATTTTTGCCTATTTGACATAGACGGCCTTTTGTGGTACGATTTACGTAATCTTTGATGAAAGGAGGTGAACTCTCGCATGGCTAGGGTAACTTTGCCCCTCTTGGGTGTGAGCGCTACTGGCAAGCTGGGACAGGCTATCGTGTACATGCCTATCCCTCACGCCCGCGACGGGTTGACCAGTGTCCGCAGGTGGCTCAAGCCGAAGAACCCGGAGAGCGAAGCTCAGGGTGACGTGCGGCTGAAAGTCAAGGCTGCTGGGTACGGCGTGTCCTTCATCCAGGCTAACTCCGTGCTGGAGACGCAGCTCAAGGCCGCCACGCCAGCAGGCAACATCTGGAACGCCTACTTCCTGAAGCAGTGCTTCGGGTCTAACATGGCCAACATAGATGCTGCCCTGACCGCCTGGGACACCGCTGCCAACTCCGCCAAGTGGACTGCCGTGGCCACCTCGCTGGGCATCCTGGACGCCGACATCACCTACGCCTCGATCGACCCCATCACCAAGGGTGAGATCCTCTTCCTGCATGCCGCTGCTGCCTACGACCTGGAGCTGGCCATCGCTCCGGCCGAGCCGCAGAGCATGACCTCGGACGACGTCCAGTCCTTCGGCGCAGCCTATCTGGCCGCGTAGCGAACGCCCAACCAGGGGAACGAAAAAACGCCCGGCCAGGCGGGCGTCTTCATTCCTCGTATGTTCATCTCCGATCGAAAATCATCTCAACGCGATGGCCAGGAAGCCTGCCACGCCGGTAATCCCCCCCACGATCAGAATCCACGCCTTCAGGCTGGCATAGCCCTTCTCTAACTCGCTAATGCGATCCTCGTGCTTTCCCTGACGCACCTTGAACTCCTCGAACATGGTTTGTCGCACTTTAGAATCGCTGTGCATCTCGCGCACCGCTGTCTCTACATTGGCAAACCGGTCGCCCAGGCCGAGGCAGGTCTTTTCCAATACCTCCAAGAGCTTCAGGTCTTGCGCTCGTTTGAGCTCCAGTACCTCATCGAGGTGTACCTGGTTCTTTCGATACTCCCCGCGTGTCAATGATTCTGCGCCCTCCTCTGTCGAAGATGTTCCAGGGTTATCTATGCGATGTTCGACTTCTTCGTTCACTAGAATGTCTCCCCTTGCTGCTGTTTTCACCACGGACAGGACGGCCAGCCGACCAGGTCGCCGCTCCCCACGACGGACTCACCCACGTTCGCCTCTCCGATGGCACCGTCCAACACCTGGCCCACGAAGTAGTTCCACGAGTTCAGGTGATCCACCGCTGCGGCGTCGGCGTACTCGGCCTTCAGAGCGGGATCCACGTCAGGCCAGATTTCCTTCGCCTCCCAAAACAGTCGCCTTCGGGCGAGCTGAGCTTCGCTACGGGCGTCGCGCTTCCCCTTCCACACACCGGCGGTGGTGTAGCCCTCGCGTTCGCGGTACACCAACTGATTCGCCAACATACCGTGGGCAGACACCCCAAGCAAAGGTAACGTCACTTTAGCCATGCTTTTTCACCTCCCAACTGATCGAACTGCTCGCGGTAACCTATCTGCTATCCTCGTGGCCTTCGGTGACGATGTCAGTATGCCGGATTCCAGCGGCATCGACAACTCGTTTTGCGGCCAGAGGCCATATATGCTATAATATAAGCCGGTGGTTGATCCTATCGGGTCCCGACGGAATCTCGGCGAACTGAGG
>CAYNWI010000498.1:0-1921 GCA_964400825.1 uncultured Anaerolineae bacterium
ATCAGAACTTTACCAATTAACATAATTCGGGACTATTGTTCCCTGGTGGACGCCAAACTGGACAATTAGCGAGACATGTGGCACTCTCTATGTCATTTATGAGAGACGGGAGGGTGCATCATGTCACAGGTTGTCATCTACCGGGAAGCAGCAGGTAAGATCCCAGAGCAACCGCGTGCCCGGAGTGGTCTACTGCGGCGGCTGTGGGAAGGGTTGGACATACCCGACCTGCTGGACCGATTGGGCATCAGCAAATACAGCGGCTTGCCGGCCGAGGCCTTGCTGTTCGTCTATGCCCTGTTCGGTGTGGTCAGCGCTCGTTCCATCCAGCACCTGATCGAACTGGCAGGCGAAGATGTCTTGTTGCAGAAGTTGCTGCCGGTGCTGGACGGGCTGAATGACAAGGCCCTGCGCTACCTCCTGAAGCGCACTGAGCCGGACTCTTATCAAGCCTTGCAGGGGGAGATCATTCGCGCCCTGCAAGATGACCCGCGTATGGCCAGTCGTCCCGACGGGGTCACCATCGGGGATGACACCATCGAGTTCAAGAGTGGGGCCAAGATGCCCGGCATCCAGGTGTTGTTCAAGGCCAGTGAAGGCCGCTACAACCTGGGCTATGCCATCCCTTCGACCCACTACGCCGACGACGAGAAGGATTACCCCCTGCTGTTCGACATCCGCCGTCGTTCCGAAGCGGAGGAGAAGGCGGTAGCCCAGGAGCGTGAGCGACGGGCGTTGGGACTGGATCTGCGCAAGACCAAGGACTACTTACGCTGGATGGATCACCAGATCGCCCAGGGGGAAGAGCCAGTCCTGGCGGTGCTGAAAGCCGCTCGCTTCACCGGGATAGCAGTGAAGGGTGTAGAGGAGCGAGATGTGCCCTGGCTGGGCATCAGTCCCAGGAACAGGGTGTATCACGACGCCCAAGGGAAGCGAGTGTCGGCCAAGCAATTGCTGGGACGCCGGATGAACGAGCGGGTCTGCCTCCAACTCCCCGACAGCGGACGGTACGTCCTGGTCGAAGAGGGTCAGATGACCGGCGTGGGCGAAGTGCTCTTTCTCATCACCCAAGAGGTCGCCAGTGGCGAGCGGACCCTGTTCGTGGTGCGCCACAAGGAGGTCGGACAGGCCTTGAGCTTGCTGGACACTTATCTCAGTTGGGAGCAAGCCGAGATCGAGACCAAGTTGCGTCAGATGGTCGAGCTGCTGACGCAAGTTCGGGCCTATGGCATCCAGTCCGGGACCGCCAGCCTGGACCGGTGGTACTACGCCTCCGGGTTCATCCTGGAGGTGCTGGCCGTCGGCTACCAGCGGGTGGTCGTGCCAGACCGAGCCGACCGGCACTATCTCTATCAGGGCCAGCAGATGACAGGAGATCAGATTCGCGCCACCCTCTCACCGGATGACTTCGATCCCGCTGCTTACAAGGGCAAGAAGTGCCGTCTGGCCTCCCGCATCGTGGAGCACGAGGAACTGGGCCGGGTCAAACTGGTCTTTGTCGAAGAGTTCAACAAGAAGGATCAGCCTACTCGTTGCTATGGGCTGCTGTGCACCGACCCGGATTACCCGGATGAGTTGGTGTACCGTGCCCACAAACTCCGCTGGAAGATAGAGGAAGGCTATCGAGAGATGCGTCAGCACCATGGCTTCGGGGCTTTCCACAGCCGCGATTGGAACGCCATCTATGGGCATCTTACCTTCGCCTTCCTGTCCCTGCTCCTGACCACTGCCATACGGCGTTTCAATCAGCGCATCGCCACCCAGACGCTGGGCTGGGTCAAGGAGCATTACCTCAACGCAGTGGTCGAACTGCAAGAGGTGGCTGATGCCCTGATCGTCCGCTTCAGCCAAGGATTCCTACAGCAGTTCGGTTTGTTCCAACTCGTCCCAGGAATCGGTTATGTTGATTGGTAAAGTTCTA
>CAYNWI010000499.1:0-1920 GCA_964400825.1 uncultured Anaerolineae bacterium
AAACCGACTGGTCAGTCTAGTAACAGTATACCACAAAAACGGGCGATTGTCAAGGCCTTTCTCAACCGAAATTTCCCCGTAACTGCCTACCTTATGCTCGTAGCGGACCCTAGGCCGCTGCTCCAACGACGATGATTAACGCCAAAAACTGTGAAACGTGCGCTTGGCCAGGGCCAAAGCGACCGCTAGGGCCGCTGGACTGGGGTGCAGCGGGAGCAGGTGAGTATTTACTTTTTCCCCAATAGCCTATTGACAAAGAAAAAGGGAAGTAGTATAATATAATCGTGGCCGCGGAAGTAAGACTGGAGTTTGGGCCAAGTGAGAGAAACCAGGCTTTCCGCCAAGACCTTTCGGCCCGTTTCAGACACTTCGGGGGAAGGGGTTTTTGGATTGAGGAGGGGCTTCAATGTGAAACCTTAAAATTTCCTAAAATCTTCAAAATTCGTCCCGACAGGCCGTATCTTTTTCGCCGTTTTTACGTTTATATATATAGAGGAGAGTGACATTCCGACAGGCGTTTTTGGCTATTTCGCCCCCGCCCATCTGAGCATAAATCTTGAAAGGAGAAAAATCTCATGATTCACAGCAAAGGCAAACTCTTACTGAGGTCCGCTGCCCTGATCGCGCTGCTGGTGGCGGCGCTGGGCATCCTATCCGTGCTGGTGGTGCACGCGCAAACCGGAACCGGTACAATCGTCATCAAGAAGCAAACCGAGCCGCCAGGCGGCGCGGGCTTCGAGTTCACCGATGACATTGAGGCGCCCAACCACTTCACCTTGGGCCACGGCGGCACGAAGACCTTCGAACAGGTTCCTGAAGGCACCTACACCGTCACCGAAACCGATCCAGCGGTAACACCAGGGGACTACACTCTAACCGACGTGGAATGCGTGGAAGAGACGCTCGATAAGAGCTGGGCTTCCCCCTCCCTCCTGAAAGCCGCTACGAGGACAGTCACCATCGAGGTCCCCGAGGGTAAGAAAGTGACGTGCACCTTCACTAACAGGCGCATGCCCGTCGGCGGCTTCATCGTGCCGGTGAACAAGCTGGGGCTGTTAATGCCGTGGCTGGGGTTGGCGGCGCTGGCTTCCCTCGCAACCGTCATGCTTGCGTTGCTCAGGAGGCGCAGGGCCTAGGAATCCATGCAAGGGAGCCAGCATGGTAGGCCAGATACCACAGACCAGACACCAGACCTACGCCCCGAAAAGCGGCGGTAGTTTTGCATGCCTGGCCAACAACTATGCGCGCCATACCAGTCTCAGTCACCCCATGAGCGACTGAGACTGGCGTTTTTGTTTGCCCCGCGGCCGACGGGTGGGGACAGCTGAAAGGAGAAACCCATTTGATTGACAACATTCGCGGGTTGTAGTCCTATTCAGAGAGCTTTTGAAGCACAGGCACGTTTTTGCCACCATTATTCGAGCCCGCTTGGGCGGAAACCTTGAAAGGAGTAAGTATCATGCACAGGCATAAAGTCAAACTCTTATTGTGGTTCGCGACGCTACTTTCCGTCCTGGCGCTGGTCGTGGTGCCAGCCCTGGCGATAGATGATCAGTTTACCCTCACCGTGGAAAAGGCCGGGGATGGAACTGGGACGGTGACCAGCGATCCCCCCGGGATCGATTGTGGTGCGGTTTGTGAAGCGACCTTCGGATATGTCAAGCCGGGGAAGCTGATGTACAAAGGGGTGGAGGTGATTCTGACGGCCACCCCGGACGAAGGTTTCGCCTTCGCTGGTTGGGGGCAGGATTGCCAGTGCACCCTACAAGACCATAGCGGGGCCGGCTTTGACCCCGGCACAGGGCCCTGCACCATACTAGGCCAGCCTGGTGAGAACAGGACCTGCACCGCTAACTTCGGATTGCCGGTCGGCGGCATCGCCGTGCCGGTGAACAAGCTGGGGCTGCTGGCGCCGTGGAT
>CAYNWI010000500.1:0-1910 GCA_964400825.1 uncultured Anaerolineae bacterium
GAGATTTCTCGGAAAGTCAATGAGTAGCGGCGTTGGCGGAGACTGAATAGGGGTGTGTTGTTGGTGGGGCGGAGCAGATGGCGGTTTTGAGGGTGGGCAAGAGTCAGAGCGGGGTGGCGGGACGCTAACAAGGCAGGGGGCAACATCCGCAGTGGGGAACCCACTTGGTTGCGAAAGAGGTGCGGGTTGTCGGATGCCCGCCAGTGGCCTAGTTCAGGCAGTCGGCGGCATGGATGACCCAGGCAGCGATGTGCTGGCACATGGCAGCGAGCATGAGGCGGAAGAACCAGCGATCGCGGCCAGCAGTGCGTGTCTGAAGCAGGTGGAAGTCGTACTTCTTTCGCTTGATGGAGCGCTCGGCGCAGGAGCGGGCATCTTTGTGACACTGCCAAAGGTCGCTATTCCTTGGGATGAGGGTATGGAGTCGGTAGTTGTCCTGGGGATAGGTGTAGATGACTCGTCCGTAGGGTGAGTTAGAGCAGCCATTGCCGAAGTGAGGGCAAGTGGTGACCGGTGGTGTCTTCTTGGCTGCGGCCAAGGGGCAGCGCCACTTGAGGCGCAAGCGGTCGGGGCAGAAGCCCCAGCGCTTCAAGGGTTTCCCGGCGAGGCAGATGGGAGTGCCCTGTTCGAGGCGTAAGGGGCCAGAGTATTGGAGGTTGTCCCTGTTGCGCTGGTTGAGAGGGACGACGAGGGCAGTCTGCCAACGGTTGGTTGCCAGGCAGAAGAGGCCCAGGGCATCGTGGGCTGCGTCCAGGGAAGCGGTCTGGATGAGCAGGCCGAAGGTTTCGCAGCCACGGTAGAGGGTAGCCAGGCCATGAGCGCTGTCGTGGCGGTTGCAGTCGGCCATGGAGATGACCAAGGGGAGTTGGCAGCAGTGTTGGAGGCTATAGGCAGTCAGTTCGTAGAAGCTGTGGCCATAGACCCAGCACTTGCGGTAGCTGTCCCAGCCCCAGAGAGCTAAGGAGTCATTGTAGGCTCGGTGGCAGCGGCAGCGCTCTTCGGGTTTCTTGCCTCGGTTGTCACAATCGCACAGCTTCTTGCCATTGGGGTTGGCCCAGGGAGGGAGCTTGGACCCGTCGCCTGCGACGTGGAGGTTCTCCAGGTCAATGAGCTTCAGGTCAATAGAAGGGGCGACGAAGCAAGCGTAGAAGAGGGCCTGCAGTACTTGCTCCCAGGTGGGGAGGGCGGAGAAATCGCCGTAGCCCTCCAGGACAGCAGCCAGTGGGGTGGGCTGGAAGGAGCGGGACAGGATGCGGTCAGCCAGACGATTGACAATGTCCTGGTGAGGGCGTAGGTCGTTCTTGTCCTTGTGGTGGTCAGCCTTGTCCCGTTGGTTCCGGCGTCGGTAGGGGCGACGTTGGGTAGAGCGGGGCTGGCGTGGGCGTTGCAGTAGGCGGTCTTGGAAATCGTAGAAGGTGCCCACGCCGGGGACGTCTTCGGGATGGAAGCCGCTGATGAGGGCGTAGAAAGGGTCGTCGTGCATCATCTTGACCCAGAGGGTGAAGCTGGTGACGCCACAGAACATCATAGCCAGACAGGAGCGAAGCATACAGACCGGGTTACGTGCTGGACGTCCTTCGTCCTTGGTATACAGTGTGGCCATGATGGGATAGGCAACGTCCAGGTTGCTCACTCTCAGCTTGCGCCAGACGTGGAAATGGCGGTGATCGGTGCGCAGGCCGCCGTGGCGGCTGGCCTTGTTGAGCACGAAGCGGCGGTAATGCTTGTGCGGGAAGGGTGGTGGTATCATGGGTGTCTCCTTTCCGCCTGGCGAGCCAGGCGCTACCGGTGTTGAATATCTACACCCATGATACCACACGCACAAGGTGGGGGTAAATTGTTAAGACGCCGGATGTTCCAAGTGGCTTTTCACTCGTGAAAACGCGCTGTGGGACTTTCCGAGAAAGCTC
>CAYNWI010000501.1:0-1905 GCA_964400825.1 uncultured Anaerolineae bacterium
TACACGCCCGCCGTCGTCCTGCGCACGGCGAAGAAAGCGGACAAGCTGCCCACCAGTTTGCCGCCTCAGACAGTGGTAGATTATGAAATGGAGCGGGACAAGCGGGGCGAATTCCTTGAGATTCGCAAGGGCCTATCCAAAGAAGCGCGGAGAGCGTTGGCACGGAAAGAGAAACACCCAGAACTGGAAGCCTTGCGTGGCAAATATCCCCACCATGATTGGGACATCTTCCGGGCTATCAACCCCTCAGCGCTCATTGGCTATAACAAGCTGATGACCCAATGGTGGGCGATTCAGGAGTCGCTGCCGCAGGTACTGGTGCTGTTGCGCGACCTTTTTGCCCAAACGCCCAACGACCTGGAAGCAGCCGTCGCTACCTGGAAAAAGCTGGACAAGGCCCACGGCTGGGGGATCACAGCCGAAACGACGGCGGCACAGATCTATAACCCCTGTCAGGGCAAGGGCCAGAATCGGACTAAAGCCGACAAGCTGAGCATGGGAAATGTTAGTGGCTTCTGGCTGCTGGAGTGGCTCAAGGCGGTGGGGTTCTACCGTGCCGCGCTGACCAAGCAAATGCGTGGTGTCAGAGATCGCAAAACCTACGTACTGGCCCCCTCCGAGATTGACCTGGGGGAAAGTGATAGGATTATGCATGCCTTCCAGGGGCGTATGGCCCGCGCTGAAGCAGCCGTCAGCACCGACGTGTTGGCCTCAATTCGCTACACCCAGACCATGCTTGAGTTCACCCGCCAGCGAGAGGGAGCCAGTCTGAAAGCACGTCTGTTCAAGCACCGGCAGCCGTCCCGCGTGGTGTCCGGTTTTTACAGCGCATTCTACAAAGACCTGGGCCAGTCAGTGGCGACGATGAACCTGTCGTTCATTGGCCTGCCTGGCTGGATTCGAGTAGAGGCAGAGGGCGATGTAGAGGACGCGCTGAACGTGCTGGCCGAGCACGAATCGGTCGTGCGCCAGTTTGAAGAGAGCCACGGTGATGACTACAACTTGCTTTTGCGCTACCGTGACTTCCTCTCTGGCAATGACCTGCGCCCCTTCTTTGAGTTCACCACCGCTTACAGCGGTTATCTTATCAGCCAACGGGAGCGACCGGGGGGCCGAGCCCGTCAATTCACAACCACAAATCTCAGGAGGTTGATTATGAACAGTCAAGAAGGACCCCGTTTGAGCAAGATTCTGGAGACGCCGGGTTTCCAGAACATCGCCTACGCCATCCGGCAGGCGACGGTCACGGCCCAGTACCGCAAGCAGCAGGGCGACCGGAAGTACGACGTGCGCTACGGGCTGGGACAGCAGTTGGCGCGCAAGGCGGCCTATCCCAACGAGTTCATCGCCGAACTGGCCGACTTCCTGGCCAAGTACAACGCCGAAAACGCGCAGGTGATGGAGAACCGCCCCGGCCCCTATCGCCGTAGCATCCGCACCAGCGACATTGATGACATCGTGGCGCTGATTGATGAGTCTGGCGACTCGCGGCTGATCTGTAACCTGTTGGTGGCCTATGGCTACGCTCGCGTGCCACGACAAGATGATTCAAAAGAAGCCACCGACGAAAACACTAACCCAATCAAGGAGGAGGAACGATCATGACTAAGAACGTGTATTCGCTTTCCATTTCTGCCCAGGCCACCCTCAATATGCACAGCCTGAACAACGAAGGAGGCGAGGGCAACCAGATCACCACTCGCATGGTGAACATCGTTGGTGAGGACGGACGGCTGCACAACGTCAATGCCATCAGTGGCGACATGCTCAAGCACATTGAGGCTGAGCACCTTTTCCGGCTGCTGTCGGGTCGGGAAGATGTGCCGCTTTGTGCTGCCTGTCGCGAGTTCAACGCCAACCGCATCAGCGCCGACGCCGAGTACGGCAAGGCCATTGAGGGCAAAT
>CAYNWI010000502.1:0-1904 GCA_964400825.1 uncultured Anaerolineae bacterium
TTCCCACGACCGCAACGATGGAGTTGCCTTCCTGGGAGGCCAGGGCAGGCTTGGCCCACAGGGCGACCTCTCCGCGCCCATCCCAGTCGCAAAGCCACCCACTCCCCATATCACTGACCGCCGTAGGCTGCGGCGACTCCGCTTCTATTATGCTAATAGCATCTACTATGGTTTCCAACCCCGCTATCTCTTTTGCCGAGGCTTCTGCGTCCGGCCCCGCCGGCATCGGCATGCCGAGGGATACTGGCGTCGGCGTCGCTTTCGGAGTAGGGTTGATAATGTCGGCCAGACCAACATAAAGGAACATGAACAAAACCTGCACGCCCGACAAGATGATCATCTTGCGAGACCTCGGTTGTCCCCCGAACCACTGTATCAGTGAGCCTGTTTGCGCTTTCCCTTCAACCTGGCGCGGTGGTGCGACTGATTGGGCCCTAATTGGCTCGACGGGCGTCGCCATCCTGCGGCTCAATATCTCGTTGGCCCGCACAAGCCCCTTCAGAGCCTCTTGGTTGGAAGCGTCCAAATCAAGCGCCCGCTCGAAGTACTCGCGAGCCTGGTCGTACCAGCCCTGCTCGAGTGCCATTTGACCGAAGGTTATGAGTTTATCTACGTCAGCATTTTCGTTGCTTACCATTGCCCGAATATCCCGCATTAGCAAAAAAGCCGTTCCCACTTGTCCAAGGGTGAGCCATTTGCATTATAACACATTGCACCCAGGTAGTGAGCAAAGATCGCGTGAATTTAGCGTGAATCTTGCGTGAAAGTGACCCGTCTGGCACACAGCAGAGAAGCCACCTGTGTAGCCGACGCAGGTGGCTTCTTGATTTCCAAGACCTACCACTTCAGGTTTCAGAGCTGGTTCTTCAAGACGATGGGCAAGTAGACGCGCTGGACAGGTGTAGTGGGCGTGACCGTCGTGGTGGCGGTAGATGTGGCCGTCATTGTCGCCGTCGGCGTGGGGGAACTCGTGGGAGTGCGGGTAGCAGTTGGTGTCGCTGTCGGCGGTGGGGTGCCAGTGGGCGTAGGAGTGGCTGTGGCCGTCGGTGTAGGGGAAGGCGTGCTCGTGGGCGTGGGGGGCTCTGCGCCGATGCCCGGCCAGAAGCCAGCGTCCAACCGATAGTTGCCACCGCTCAGCCCGCCCACAGCGGGCTGGCCGATGGAGCCGCTCACGGCGTAGCTGGCCGACGTTGACCGTCCGCCCCCGCCGGCGATCACGTGCCACCAGAGGCTGAAGTCAGCCGCGTGTCCAGCCAGAGTGTCGGCACTTAGCAGCAGAAGAGCAGAGACCAGCACCGTAACGGCGATGGGTAAAGCGTATTTTCTCATCTAGCATCTTCCTCCAGCAGCCAGGTGGTCTCTTCCAAGCGCACCCCCTCGTAGCCCGATCGCTTGGCAACGACTCGATAGTCGCAAGCGCAGCTAGCTGGCTGACCATCCAGCGTCACACCACGCGCAGCGAAACCGGTACTGCTCTTGGCCGTCACAAACAACAGCACCGGCTCCTGGCACAGTGGGGTCAGGAAGACGTGGTAATCCACCTCCAGGTTGACCGTGTCGGCGAAGATGGGATCGAAAGCGACGGTGGCCTCTCCGTCCACCAGCCGGGCGGTGCCGAAGTCCTCGAACCAGACCTCAGGGCTCTCGACGGCGTAGAGCTGGCGCCAGCCATGGTTGACCGTGCTGACAACAGCGCTCTTGCTGCCGGTGCAATTCAGATCCCCACTCTCGTTGATGGTGCAGACATCGGTTCCCCCCGAGTTCTTGATGCGGAGGACGTGGTTTTCCCCACCATCGTTGTCCAGCTTGATGATAACATCGGCATTGCTGGAAAGGTACAGTTGGCTGTTCTCGTTGGTGAAATCCGTGTTGATCCTGCCCACCGCGCCCCCGAGAGCGAGGTC
>CAYNWI010000503.1:0-1904 GCA_964400825.1 uncultured Anaerolineae bacterium
TCGCAAGAGCGTGGTCGAGTTCAGTTGGGTGGTCGGATTGCCCGAGTTGACTACGACCGACAGCTACTTCCACGTCAAATACGCCAGCGAACGTAGTAAGGAGGCACGGGAGGCCGAGTCAGAGGAGGAGCAGCGCAAAGCTAACCTGGGGCAGGCCATCTTTCACCGCCCGGCCTCAAGCGGCGTCTACGCTATCGTGGCCAACTTTGAGGTGGCTCGCATCGGCTTCAACGACATCACTCAGATCTACGCGGTGGACGATGCGCAGCGGGCAGCACGCTATCGGGCATTGCTGGAGAGCATCCTCTACACTTTCATCGAGCCTAACGGCGCGATGCGCGGCACCCAGAATCCCCATATCGTGGATTTCAAGGGAGTGGTAGCGGTTAGCAGCGATGTCATTCCGGCCCCCACGATGAGTCCTATCAATGGCAAGTACCGGCAACAGTTGCGGGGTATCCAAGAGGCATTGGAGAAGGTGCGTCCAGGCGCGGTCACGCTATCCGAGTTCGATTCGCTGGCCCAGTTCAGCGAAGTGATGACGGATCTGATCGAGACAACGGCGCCATATACCTTTTCCTATCAGGAGGCGTGATGTGGCTCATTGCGGAATACCAACCCACTGCGCTCTTTAGCCTGAAGCCGGCTGGGGCTACATCGTCGGGGGGCAAGAGCCTGCTGGTGCCGACGCCATACGCGGTCAAGATGGCCTTACTGGACGTGGCATGTCGCACGGCAGGCGTGGCGGTTGCGAAAGAGGCGTGGCCGTGGCTGCGCGATCTGACAGTGGCACTGAAACTGCCGAAGCGGGTGGTGGTAACGAATCTGTTCACCAGGATCCTCAAGCCCCGTCGCACTCCGGCCAAGCCGGGCACGCAGCACGCCGGGCCGCTGGGCAAGACCATTGGCTTCCGAGAGTATGTCTACTTTGATGGGCCATTGGGGATTGCCTTGGGCGAGACACTGACTGACCCGGTGCGTCTCGAAGAGTGGCTGTTGCAAATCAACTATCTGGGGAAACGGGGTGGGTTCGTGCAGCTTTTGGATCCACCCACCCCAGTCGAGATGCTCCCGCCAGAGTTCATCGTGGTAGATGGCGATCCGACCCGGTCCTTCCCCGCTAATGGGATCATCCAGCAATTAGATGATTGCGACTCCAGCCTGACATTCGAGAAAGCCGACATCTACAGCGGCAAGAATATCGGGCTGGGCAAGGAGCGGGTACTGCGCCACGTTGTCCTTCCCTACCGTCTGGTTCGCTCCAGCAAGAGCTTCAGCTTCTATGAGCGGATATAGCGCAACGGATAGGCAGCGGATAAGCAGATAGTCGGTCGCCAGCCTCATCCGTTTATCTGCTCTGCCGCAGGCCATCCGTTGCCCGTAGAACACGGATGCGCAGAATGAACGGATCAGACGGCGTGGGATGTGGTCAGGCGGAAGCGAGGCTAGGGCAGGCGGTTGATGAGGGCTTTGAGGCGAGGGAGGTCTTTGGGGTCGAAGATCAGGCCGAACTCGAGGCTGCGACCGCGCAGCACCTTCCAGGCTGTCTGGAGACGATACCAGAGCGACGAGTCGGCGGTAAGCTCGGCCAGGTAGAAGGTGACGCCGAACTCGTCCTGGGCCAGTTCTACCCAGGCCCAGAGCCGGGTGTGGTCGCCGCCGCAGGCACAAAGGAAACGCTCATCAAAGGATTGGCTGGCGTTGTAGACTTCTTCGTCCAGCAGGGTGCGCAGGTCAGGCAGGTCGGCCTGGCGGCGCTCCTCTTCGAGGGCTTTTAGTGCCTGGACGATTTCCTGACGGTTCATGGCAGGGCTCCTAATCACTGGCAGACGGCCCGCTGATCATGCTGTCACCCAGGGCGATGCAGTCAGCGATCAGCGTGGGTAGGTTGGGGGTCTGGAAGC
>CAYNWI010000504.1:0-1896 GCA_964400825.1 uncultured Anaerolineae bacterium
ATCCCTCGCTTCTTAAGGACTTCCCCGATCCGATCCAAAGCGCCCATCGCCAGGACCTCACGGGGGGAGATCAGGATCCCCTCTTCGGCTTCGCTAAAGGCCACGATGCCTCCTTCCTCGATCCCGAATTTGCGACGAAGCTCGATCGGGATAGTCACCTGGCCTCTTTTTTGGACGGTCGCTAATTTCAACTGTTCAGCCATTTTTCCCTCCTTGACTAAATCATATTTTAGGAAAGTACGATAACACTAGCATGTTTTCCGACCCTTGTCAAGAGCAGCTCTATCGTGACCTTTCGCGCCTTTCGTGATCCAAACCACCCCCTCACTCACACCCCTCCCCCAGTGTGCCGCCACGAGCATGATGTCTACGATGTCAATTTGCTGCCCTTGCCAGGACACAAACGTGGCACCCTCGCAAAACTCACGAGGGTGCCACTGGTAGCAGGACGTAGCTCTACTCGCTGGCTAACTTCTGGGCCAGTTCCTCAGGCGTGGCGGCGGTGATGGCCCTGTACTCGACGCCAGGGTAATACTGCGCGTAGAACTCTTCCAACGACTGGTCGCCCTGCCACTCCTGCGGATTGATGGCGAGCACACGCCGCACATCCAGGTCGCCGACGCCCGCGTCATCGGCGCTGCCTCCGATGGTACACCGACGCTGATCCCACGTGCTCTCCACCACCGCCCGCGCCCAGGCTGCGTCTGCGGTGGGGGGCAGCAACACGTAAGTGCGCTCGTACTGGACGCGAGGCTGCCCACGTGGTATTTCGGCCTCGCCTTCGCTTTCGCTCTCGGCTCCAGGATACACGAAGGGCTGGGCCGGATCCGCCTGCGTGTAGGCGATCAGTTTGGTGGCCACCTCCGTCCCGGCTACGTCGAAATGCAGCCAGGGTGGGCCGAAATTGCCCCAGGTGAAGATGGTCGCGCCGACGACGTAATCATCCTTTTGCAGCTCCTCGTCGTACCACACCAGTTGCCGGAAATAATAATCGGCCTTGTCCGGCTCGCCGTCGTGCTGGGCCCAGAAGCCGCCCAGTTGCCTCCACGCCCCACCCGTCACGCCCGGCGGCTTGGGACTCACCCCTGGATCAACGCCACATTCGGTGATCACCAACGGCACGTCCCCCACCTCGTTGGGGATCAGATGTTGACGGTAGATCTTGCGGTAGCGCAGCGTCGTCCAGCCCTCATCCCCCTCATCGTTGTTGGGGTCCAGTTGATACTTCCCTGTCATCCACCACATCCAGGGACAACTGTACTCGTGGAGACCGAGGAGGGCCTGATACTGCCTGGCAACCTGGAGCGCGGGCAAGAAGGCCGGCCAGAGGGCCAGATCTGGCGTGCCAGTGGCGAAGTTTCCGAGCACGCACTTCAGCCCCAGGTCGGCCATCAGCTTCATGCGTTCCGCCTCGAACTGACCGTACCATCCCATGCCCTCCTCGTCGGTCCAAACCGGCTCGTTGTGTCCCTCCCAGTACTCGATGTGGGGATTGGACTGATAAACGGACAGTTGATCCTGAACAAACTGCCGCGCTGCTTCGAGAGGCGTCTGGCCCATGGCCTTCTGATGTTGAGCGTCGTAATCTGCGACCAGGCGGCCGATCACCAGAACACCCTCCGGGACACCGCTGGCCATCCCCCAATCACCCGCAAACTTGACCACCGGTATGCCGGCCTGGATGTATCCACTCGGGTCTGGAGTGCTCCGCAGCACGTGGGGACCTAGTTTGGTAGACATCGCAATCCTCCCTCCTGATTATTGGTGGCTAACTCTTGATTAAGATGAACTTGGAAATGGCTCTGGCCACAATCTCAGGTTTCTCCAGCATGACCATGTGGCCCGCTGCATCCACCAGCACCAGCTCCGCCCCAGGAATGTGGTCGCGCAGGTAGA
>CAYNWI010000505.1:0-1888 GCA_964400825.1 uncultured Anaerolineae bacterium
AATTCCAGTAGAGTGGCTCCTCACCTTCAGGGTAGGCATCTATGATCTCCCAGTGCCGAACCGGACATCCCATCATCTCCCCATAATAAGGGCCTCCGGTTACCCAGACATCAAAGACATAGATGATTTCGTCTCCAGTGGCTCCACCGACGGCGACACGCAAGCGGGCGAACCCCGCCCTCCTGGGATCATCAATCACGCAAGGTTCGCAGCAGTTGCTCCACCACTCGACATCGAGAACACGAAATGAGAAGTCGGAGCCCAGGGTCGAGATCGCCTCCATGATCGCTTGCCGCCGCGTCTCATATTCAGGGCCGAGTTGCGCGTTGGCTGGCCGCCAGCAATCGTATGCCGCGATCTCATCGCCCTGGCGAGTCGCTTCCAAATAAGCGACCACCTTGGCCTCAGGCGCTTCCCCTGTAACCTGCTCGATGAGCGGATTGATGAAGCAGGGGATGCGTGATGGAATCCCAAAATTCCATGCAACAAGAACGAACAGCAGGCCGACCAGCGTCAGGAGCAAGAAAAGCCAGCGAGCAAGCCCGCCCCTTCGACACTTTGACATCATTCAGGGCTGAGGAGTTGGTATGAGCTGTGGATAGGGCCAGTAGGGACTCTCAGCTTCTATAATCTTCTCGATTTCTTGACCATCTTCAGTGACAAAATGCAGCGTGAGCGGAAGCCAGCGCTCTGGCCTGGCGAATTGGACGAACTGGACACCCTGCTCCATCGGCTCCACTACCACGACATAGTGAGTGTCTAGCCGCTTGACGCTTTTCACCCTGTGAAGTAATGCCCAGACTTCCGCTGTTTGGAGCTTCAATATGGCATCGTGACGTTCTGGTTCAAAACATTTGGCCCTCACATCCCCTGGTAGCGTCCAGAGCCCAGAAAGGTTTGTGATGTCGTACTCGCCACTGGCGGTGCCATACACCACGAAGAAGTTGTGTATCCAGAGATACTTGATGACTTCCTCGTTTCCGCCAGCATACCGTCCAGAACTCCACCACTTTGCATTCTGTTCTTGCTCAGCCGGACGCTCCCAGGTGGTTGATTCGCCGCAAATCTCGAACGGTATTTCTTCTCCCTGAGCCATAATCTCCGCCACAGTTGGCAGATGCAGCGTTTCGGCGGACGGTGTTGGGGGCACTGGGGTCGCCGAAGGTTGTTTGACATATTCCGTGCCGTTAAACTGGTACACTTCACGTATGCTTTCACAAGCGGTCTTCTCCAATCCCTTTTCCTCACTGAATCGATACTCGCACTCCTCGCCCTCTTTAATGATTTCTTTACCACCATCACCGTCTAAATCAATGTACTGATACCGATATTGATGGTGATAGCCTCCAGGATTAGCATCAATCTCAGCCTCTGCACCGGTGAATATCACTTTGATACCATCATCAGTTATATCGATAATTTGGAAATATCCGTCAGTCCACAGACCAGTGCCACTGTGACCAGCTCCGGTTACTTTTAGCAATTGTTTGGGTTGGCCATCTATATCAGGAAAAAGCTCCAGAAACTCAACATCTACCTTCTCAAACTCTTGGAGACTTCTGATGCCCCAATCTGGCCCTCTCCCTATCAATTCGACTAACTCAGCTTGGTCATTGCTAATCCGGTAGAGAAACTGATACCCCCGAACAATCCCCGAGAAGCCCATAGCGATGAATGCCCCTTTATCACCATTGGGGAATCGAATTCGGGCAAAGTTGGCGTTGTCGTACTCAAACCCTTGCTCTAGACCTTGATGGAGCAGTAGATTGTAAGAATAAGCAATGGCTTGGTCACGATCAAGGATAAGTTGGGGATCCGGCTTGGCAAGGATAGGCAATGATGAGATGGCAGAGCTGGTTGTCAAGTATCCGGATAGATTTGCCGCAGC
>CAYNWI010000506.1:0-1885 GCA_964400825.1 uncultured Anaerolineae bacterium
GTGGATGGGAATCCGGACTACGACGTCTACGTCCAGGACATGGTGTACTACGGCTACACCATGGGCGATGGGGAGGCCGACCAGGGCCTCCAACCTGGGGACAACGAGAACTCGCCAGGAGTCATAGAGCTCAATGCCTGGCACTCCTATCTCAGTCTGGAGAATGATTACTATACCTTCCCCTGCACTCCCCTCGATTGTGTCCGGGTGACGGCGGCTCACGAATTCAACCACGCCATCCAGTTCGGCTACGATGCCTGGGAGGAGACGTGGCTGATGGAGGCCACGGCGACCTGGATGGAGGACGAGGTTTACGACTACGTGAACGATAACCTGAGTTATCTTATCTATCACTTCGCCGACCCTGATCTTTGCCTGCCCGGCACCATTCCCTATCGCCCAGGCCGTTGGTACTCCGATTGGATCCTGATGCGCTTCATTTCCGAGCACTGTGGGGGGCAGAGTACGGTCAGGAGTGTTTGGGAGCGCAGCGTTAATTACGACAGTTACGGTGGCTCTTTTGCTTTCGCTGCTCTCAGCGATGCCCTCGGTGCGATAGGCACCAGCCTGCCCTCGGCATTCGCCGCATTCAGCGCGGCCAACTACGTGATGTCCACCTGCCCAGCTAACGACCCCTATTGCTACGAGGAGGCGATGTTCTATCCCGATATCTACGTTGAGGAAGAAAACCTTGACTTCGCGGGCGAGGCCACCCACTACCAGCCTCCGGATGGGGTGGAGCAGTACGGCGCCGATTACATTGAGATTGACTCCACTGTGGACTCGATGGAGGTGTCTGTGGTCGGGACGGCAGCCACGACCGCTTACGCCGCCCGGTTGGTGGCTCTGCGAGGGAGCATCGCCACCGTGATCCCTGTACCCATGAGCGGGTCGCCTTCGTCCGGGTCCGTTACGGTTGACGTTTCCGGCTACGATGGCCTGGCTTTGATCGTTATGAACGTGACGCCGACGGCGGGGGCGTGCAGCGATTCCAGTTACTACGTGATCCTCGACGTGGGCGCGGCTCCCGACTTGGACTGCAGCGCTGCCGTTTCCACAAGCTGCGGCGGCTCATACCAGGGAGACACGACGGGCGCACCCTCCAATGTCACTTATTACAACTGTGCCCGTCCCTGGAAGGAGAGCGGCCCGGAGGAAGTCTACATCCTGACCACTGAAACCACCGGCGACATAGTTGCCACCCTCGACGACATAGCGGTGGATTTGGACGTGTTTATCCTGTCCGCCTGCGATGCCATGAGCTGCCTGGCCTATGGCAACAACACTGCCAAGTACAGAAATGCGCCTCCTGGTACTTACTATATTGTGGTGGACGGGTGCAACGGGGCTTCGGGCAGCTACACCTTGAGAGTGAGGTGCGGTAAAGGTTTGGATTGCAGCGCAGCCATTTCCGCAAGCTGCGGAGGCTCGTATCAAGGGGATACGACGGGCGCGCCCTCCAACGTCACCTACTACAACTGCTCCAGTTGGGACGAATGTGGCCCCGAAGAGGTCTACGTCCTGACGACCGAGGTCACCGGTGACATTACTGCTACCCTCAGCGACCTGGACGCAGGGGTGGATCTGGATGTGTTCATGTTGTCCTCCTGCGACGAGAACACCACCCTGGCCTATGGCGATGAAGCCGCCAGCTACAGCCATGCTCCCCCCGACACTTACTACATAGCGGTGGAGGGCTATCGGCGGGACTCAGGCAGCTACACCTTGGACATAAGCTGCTCTACTTGCCCTGGGGTGGGCACTGCCTATATCACTGCCGAGGACAACGAGAATAACGACCACACGGGCTGCTGGGATGACGATATGTATCCCGACTCCGACTGCGTGTTCAAGACCGATCCGCAGCATCCCATCGAGTTCAACA
>CAYNWI010000507.1:0-937 GCA_964400825.1 uncultured Anaerolineae bacterium
TAGAGACCCCTCTCTTGCTTCCCAATCGTAGTAAGCAAACGGGTATTCATCCACCATCCAGAGGTATCCGTACAAGCTCCTGATGTTACTGTGGTACGTGAACTGCGCTCCCATCCGCTGTGCCTCGAGGCAAAGCCAGTAGCCGATGGGGCGGTCTTCCAGGGCGCTGAAAGCCTCGGTGAGGTCTGAGCTCACCCCAGAGTATTCGGGCAGGCCCGCGTAGGCAGGCAGGGAGCGGATGTAGTCCATCGCTGCTTCCCGCCCCTGGGCGATGAAGCCGGCCACCCAATCGCAGTGGTCGTCCTGGTCTCCCTTCTTGACCGCGTTCCAGAAGTCGGCCTCAGCCTTGAAGGCATGGTACTGCTGGCTGATGGAGTCCTCATTGTGCCACCGTGAGCACTCTGCTTCGTGGATGATGTATTGGCACGTGACTTTTTCGTCCAATGCCTCGGCGGAGATGTCCACCCCGATGGTGTTGTCGTCGGGAAACCACTGGGCTACGGTGCCGGTGGGCAGATCCCTGAACTCAATGGTGACGTTGGCATCTATGATGTGATCGTAGATGTCGCGGCAGGCATCGGTACGCTTGATCAGAGCGAAGCACCGCTGGAGGTAGTTTGCTTCCGGCGGCGCGATGTCTTTGCCCTTGTACCGCCACTTGGCGAGGGAGTAACCGGCCAGGATGATCTTGACGATGGTCTCGGAGTCGCACGGCGTGTCCCACCGGCCTAGCATTACCCAGTGATCCCAGGGGCGAACGTGGAAGTTCTCTGGCGACACTTCCATCAAGCCGCCTTGCTTGGACAATTGTGTTTGGGAAACAGTGACCTCGCCGTCGTTGGGCTCCTCGTCTGTGACCTCACACAACCGATAGGCGTTGTAGGGGTAGGTGACGAAGTCAGGCAGGACGAGCTCGCCATGCCACGCAATGCAAAGG
>CAYNWI010000507.1:947-1884 GCA_964400825.1 uncultured Anaerolineae bacterium
ACACTTCGGGCAAGCCGCCCTGCTTTGACAACTCTGTTTGGGAAACAGTGAGTTCGCCGTCGTTGGGCTCATCGTCTTCTAGTTCACACAGTCGAGATGCGTGGTATGTGGAGGGGAGACCGGGTATCTTAAGGCAGGTATAGTAGTTCCCTGCGATGACGTGGTACGTGGCGCCTTTGCTCTGGCCTGTGACGCCTGAGTTGAGCTGGGCCAGGAAGTCGGAGTCTGGCCCCAACTGTGAAACGGACGTCCAGTCCCACCATCCTGGATACAGGTTGGACCAACGAGTGCCTTGGTTGGGTGGAGCGAGCATGATGAGGTTGAAAACGTCATCTCGGTACGCAACTGCGAAAGGGTTGTCAGCCAGGTCTTCGTTCTCGATGTACGCTCTGGCGACGATGCCTCCCATGCTGTGGGAGAGGATATCCACGGCGGGGGCCCCCTTGTGGCTCCTCACGATCTCGATCTCGTGGGCCAGGGACTGAGCGTAAGCCCGAATGTCGCCGGGCGTGCCATTCTCTGGGGCGTGGGTGTAGTTGCTGATGTACACGTCGAGGCCCTGGCCGGTGAGGAATCTGAGGGCATGGGCCTCGTCGCCGGGGAGGTTGGGATCGTAGATGGTCGCGAAGTCGGCCTCTTGCGTGGGGTCTTTACCCGTCAATTCCCAGGCCATGACCCTCCACTCTTGAGCCGGGACGAAGGCTTCTGGATACCAGCCATGCACCAGCAGGAGAGGCAGCCCTTCCTCGCGGCAGCCCGGCTCCCAGTCGAGATGGGCCAGGGTGCCAAGCTCGGTGGTATCGACGTACCCTGTCGCGAAGATGCCTTCGGGGGCGTCCTGGGGAACGATGTAAGCGTGACCGCCGATGCTGCTGACATTCACCGTCCAGGGGCCGGCGTTGTAGTTCTTGACCAGGCAGCTCCACGTCCACCATAG
>CAYNWI010000508.1:0-1874 GCA_964400825.1 uncultured Anaerolineae bacterium
GCGGGCCTTCGCCGAGGCCGGCCTCGATCCCAACTTCTACGCTCGGCGGGAGCGTCCCCTCGACGAGGTGCTACCCTGGGATCACATTGACGTGGGGGTCAGGAAGAGGTTTCTGATTGAGGAGTACCAGCGCAGCCTGCGCGGGGAAACGACCATTGATTGTCGGGAAGGCTGCGTTGGCTGCGGGATTTCGGACGTCTTTGACTGTGGCTTGTGATCGCCGAGGTCTCTGACCGAGGCGGAAGGGGCTTGATCGGAGACCTTCGCCCATCACAGCTCCAAGCGGACGCTAGTCCGCGTTTCAGGCGACGGACTAGCGTCCGTCGCGAGCACTAAGGGACGGAGTTTAGGTTGACGAGACCAACGACACCACAGCGCTTGCGAATCACCTTCGCCAAGGGCGAAGAAATAAAATACATCTCTCACCTGGATTTGATGCGACTGTGGGAGAGGACTTTGCGCCGGGCACGAGTGCCCCTGGCTTACTCGCACGGTTTCAATCCCCGGCCCAGGATAGCCGTCGCCGCTCCCCTGCCCCTGGGGTTCACCAGTCGAGGCGAGGTGATGGACGTCGTCCTGGAGCGCCACATCTCTCCCTACAACTTCGCCAGGTGCTTGGCGCCCCACCTGCCGCCAGGTCTGGAGCTGCTCTCCGTGGAGAAGGTCTATCCCCAGTTGCCCTCCCTGCAGTCCCAGGTGCGCGCGGCGGAGTATCGGGTGACGGCGTCGTGGGATGGGTCGCGGGAGGAACTGGAGGGGAAGCTGCGGGAGTTGCTGATGGCCGAGCAACTGCCGCGCCAGCGTCGGGGCAAAGATTACGACCTGCGCCCTTTGATCGAGGAGCTGTGGGTTGAGGGGAGGGAGGCCGGGGGTTGGGTGTTGGGGATGCGCCTGCGGGCTGGGGATCAGGGCACCGGGCGGCCCGACGAGGTACTGGACGCCCTGGGCCTGGCCGACAAGCTTTACCTTGTTCGACGGGAGCGGCTCCTGATGCTTCCCCAAAGTCGTCCGTAGAGCCTATTGAGGCTTTCGTCACTGCCCAGAGTCCCTACGCACCAGCCCCGGCGAGGATCGTGATCGCCGGGGCTGGTGTTTTTTTCAGGGGGCTGCCCGTGCTGAGTGCATCAGTGATCAGTAGTGACATCTTGCTCCTGGGCGATGGTGGCCAGGAGAGTCGTGCTACCTTCGGCATAGATATTCACTGAATTCCAGAGCAATGACCGTGTCTCCCCATCCCGGCAGCGGATGGGGATTTCCACCGAGTTCCAGTGTTCACCGCTCAAGGCGCGGGCGACCTTGCTCAGTGATTCGTCCTGGCTGGCTTCAGGGAAGAGCAGGGGCAGTTCCTGGCCGATGACCTCGCTGGCTGTGTAGCCCGTCAGGCGCTCGAAGGCAGCGTCGAAGCGGGTGATCCTGAGCGTTTGGTCGCAGGCGATGCTGGGAGCGTAGGCGCAACGGATCAGGCTGTTCAGGTAGTCCTGTGTCTCCCGCAGGCTTTTCTCTGAACGCAGTACTTGTTCCCTGAGGAGGCCCACCGTCAGCCCGACCACAACGAACATCGCGGCCTGGACAACGTCTTCCTGGGGGGGAGTTCCCAGACCGGAGAGGAGGTGAGAAGTCAGCAACAAGACTCCGAGGAGGGCCCCTACCCAGGCTCCTCGCCTGCCCCACCATAGCCCGGCCAGGGCGGTGGGTACGTAAAAAAGAAGGGAGAAAACCACTTCGCCGTGCAGCATGAAGTGAGAGTAGCAGGTTGTCCCCGCACAGAGCAGAACAAGCAGGATCATAACTACGGTCTTTAGGCCGGTGGTCAGGAACACAGTAAGCCCTCGGTTAAGATTCTTGCTGCCCGCGGTTTGACCGCCGCCACACCC
>CAYNWI010000509.1:0-1865 GCA_964400825.1 uncultured Anaerolineae bacterium
AAAACCTGTTGCAGATGCGAACGAGATTCGCACTGAAGCGGTTCACCCCCACGCGGGTGGGGAAAACGCATGGTCTTGCCTGCACTGAGGCCAGGGAGCACGGTTCACCCCCACGCGGGTGGGGAAAACGTCCCATACAATCATGCCAACGTCTCGGCAGTCGGTTCACCCCCACGCGGGTGGGGAAAACTAGCCACTATGAGTACCGCATCTACGGCTTGACGGTTCACCCCCACGCGGGTGGGGAAAACTCTTGTAATCCCATCAGAAATCACAAGAAGACAGTTGGAATCAGTCACGGTTGGACGGCAGGCGGATCAGTTGCAGCCCGTCGAATTCGACGATTTCCCGCTGGGTGTCGCCGTGAGCACGCATCTTGAATCGCTGCTCGGTATTCGTGGACCAAACCTGGACGACACCACCAGCACGTTTGGCCTTGCAGCATTTGTCCCACAGCCGGTCGCGAACCATCGCATTGACGTGACCAACAAAGACGCCAGGATGAGGCTCGATCAGCCAGCGGGTTAGTTCACCCCGCAAAGAAGTCGGCACTTTTTCCAGAACCATCACCACCATTGTCTTCCCCCTCCAGAATCAACTCAGGCGGCAGCGACCAAAGCGGTTCAGGACGCGCCGGGTCACTGTCTGCCTCCTGTCCAGCCGTCAACACTTCCTCCGATATGCCCAGTAGATAATCTATGTCGGGCAGAATGCGCTTCAGCAGACGGTGCTCTCTGAACACCTCCCGACAGGCTTCCCGGACACGCGGGCCTATCCTCTCTTTAGATTCCGCTACGATGCGAAAGGCCAGCGGGATAGTCACCTCCACTTTGTAGAGATCGGCGATGTCGTAGACGAAGGAGAGTTGTTTGCCGGTGTGGATAAAGCCCAGGGCAGGAGAATAGCCACCTGAGACGATGGCGGCATGGCACAGGCCGTTGAGCAGGGCGTTGGCCGTCGAGAGAGCGCGGTTGACTGGGTCGCCGCTGTCCCAACTTGAGCGGTCGTAACGCCGCCCGTGCCAGGGCTCGCTGTAGGCGCGGCTGGCCTCGGCGTAGGCATTGCGAACACGTGCGCCTTCCTTGCCGCGAAGCTGGAACAGGTTCAGATCCGGGTCCAGTTCCCCTCCGAAGCGGTAGTGGTACATGCGCATCACCACCTCGATCCGTTTCTGGGGATCGCTGACCAGTTCGGCTTGCTTCAACAGGTGATAGGCTTTCCGCGTCTCCCCACCACCCTGGGCGTAGCAGCGCGTGCCATCCTCGCCACACCAGACCACCAGGCAGCCATTATCGGCCAGGGCCTTGACTGCGGCGTGGGTGATGACCGTGCCAGGGCCGAGCATCAGCACTGACAGAGCAGCGGCAGGGATCATGGTGCGCCCTTCTTTGTCTATGCACTCCACGGCCTGGTGCTTTTGTTGAACGCGGACGTGTTCCAAGTAGAGATAGCTCAGGCTATCCCGCAACTTGGGTAGCTCGTGTAGATCACGCATGGTACAAACCCCTTTCGATTGTTAAGGTACAAACCCGGGTTCGTACGTTGTTGGGAGACCTGACGGGTTTTGGAGACCCGTCAGGTCTGATGGTTTTCAGGCCGGCGGTCGGGCCAGGGAGAGCAGGCCAAACCCCAGCCCCTTGCCACTGCCGACGCCCTGCCGGACGGTCTCGCGTAGCCGGTCGGGATCGGTCACTTGTAACAAGCCGTCGAATTGAACGGCGAGCAGATTCACTTTGTGGGTCTGGTCGTTGCGGCGGATGCGTCCCCGGATGATATCGTTGCCGCTGGTGCGGGCGGATAGCACACGGAAACCGCCTTGCTCCCCTTTGCGTCTCAGCCACTCTATCTGCTCGTCCTCGCGGTAG
>CAYNWI010000510.1:0-1851 GCA_964400825.1 uncultured Anaerolineae bacterium
GGATGATCTTGACGTTGGTCGGATACTGAAGGCGCATCGAGCCTGTCAGGTCGGCGGCGGCGTAGGCGCAATAGTGACAACAGAAGGCCAGGATTTGGGGTTCGAATTCCGTCATGCCTTGACTCCTGCTAGCGTCTCCTCCTGGGGCAAAGCGAATTGAGCATAAACAGGGACAGCTACCCACTCCGCCGCTCTTAGCGAAAAATCAATGACCGTGAACCCCACGACCTCACCTGACTCCGGGTCAATTCTAACCAGAAAACCGTTTCCCTGCTCTATGCACAGAGCCGAATCGGAATCTCCCAAAGTTACGTAAAGAATATCTTCTTCGCTATCATAGTGATAATTTAATGTTTTGGCCTTATCCATACCACTTCACCTCCTGCAATCGGCTTCAGCGCCAGATAAGCCGTTCTCACAAATCCTGCCGAAGCCGTATAGCGTATGACGACAACCACGTAGAGATTGGAGTATTTTCCCTCCGTAACTCCAAGCCGATAGAACAATCTGGTATCGGCCCGCTTATCGCTTTGCAGAATGTAATCTGGGTCACTTATGGTTAGTCTGATGGCTTCCAGATGTTTAGCCATAGCGGGATGACCTACGAGAATGTGGTCTTCCCATCGCTCCTGAGTTAGAGTGATTGGAATGCCATCTTTGTCTGGGATGGTGAACAAAGCTTCTTCAGCCATTCCTGCCAGTACTCCTGGTCGCTGTTGAGGGCGATAGTCTGTTCGATTTCGTCGGTGTGTTCGTAGTAGTAGCTCAAGGCATCGTATACCTGCTCAGCGGTGAGATCGTAGTTTCCCAGGATGTAGCCCAGGGAACGTCCCATCTTGAAGTGATCTATGATGAGCCACACCGGTATCCGCGTGCCAACGATGATTGGCTGACCACCTCGCACGCCTGGTACACGTTCGATGTGCGGATGCTCGGTCTCGACTTGCTTTGGCTTCTCAATGACATAGGGCCTCACCAATTCACGCAGCCGATGTAACTCCGCTAAAAGAGTGTCCAGTTGCTGGTACACCAATTTTGCATCTAATGTCTGGGTCTCCATCAATCCCACCTCCACAACGTCAAGCGAGAGCCACCATCATCACTACGCCGCCAACACTCTCTCGAACAACGCCTCCTCTTTAGCCAGCACCTGCTCGTCACGGTAATGCTGCAACTGGATGGCCTTGGCCGGACATTCCCCAGCACAGGTGCCGCAGCCCTGGCAGGCGGCGGCCTTGATCTCGGCCACCCCCAGGATTCCGCCGGCTCCGACTTTAGCTGAGTTGATGCGCGGCACTTCATAGGGGCAGATGCGCACACAGGTGAGGCAGCCGGTGCATTTCTCCTCGTCTACCACGGCTACCACCCCGCCTACCTGGAGCACATCTTTGGAGAGGATGGTCGCCGCTCGCGCCGCCGCCGCCTGAGCCTGGGCGATGGTCTCGCCTATGAACTTGGGATAATGGGCCGCGCCGCAGAGGAAGATGCCCTCGGCGGGGAAATCCACCGGCCGCAGCTTGACGTGGGCCTCCAGGAAGAAGCCCTCCAAAGTACAGGAGAACTTGAGCAGCTCGGCCAACTCCTGGCTGCCCTCGGCTGGCACCACGGCGGTGGATAGCACCAACAGGTCGGGGGTGAGGGTGATACGCTCCCTCAAGATAGGCTCGAAGACCGAAACTTGCAACCGATTGGAGGTTAGAGATTGGAGGTTGGGGGTTGGAGCTTCCCCCCCAACTTTGGGGGGGATTGAGGGGGGGCTTGTCGTTGGAAGTTGCACGTCGGGTTTGTTCGCGTTATCATAGCGCAGGAAGATGACGCCTTTCTCCCGCGCCTCGGTGTAGAAAGCCTCAC
>CAYNWI010000511.1:0-1850 GCA_964400825.1 uncultured Anaerolineae bacterium
ACTCACGGTTCGCTCAAATCTAGACAAGTTTCGAGAATTGTGGTAAGCTCTCGGCATGAACGAGAAGCTTACCGTAATCAACGAACGAGTTGATGACATCCCTCTGTTGCTGGCCCAGCAGGAGCGTATGGGCGTGCAACCGCTGCTGGATGAGCACTTTCCAACCCACGGCAACTGGCAGGGTCTCAGTTTGGGAGGGGTGGCCGTAGTCTGGTTGACCCATATCCTCTCTGAGGGGGACCATCGGCTGAATCACGTCCAACCGTGGGCAGAGAAGCGGCTGGAAACCTTGTGCAGTTGCACTGATCAAACCATCCAAGCGTTGGACTTCAGCGACGACCGGCTGGGGGATGTGCTGTGTGCTCTCAGTGACGATGGCCGCTGGGATGCCTTCGAGAGTGCACTGAATCGGCGCTCGTTGCGGGTGTATGACCTGAACCCAGAACGAGTGCGCCTGGACAGCACCACGGCCAGTGGCTACTGGACGGTGACCCCAGGAGGCTTGTTCCAGTTTGGCCATAGCAAGGACCGGCGGCCTGATTTGCCCCAGGTAAAGGTCAAGTTGGCCACCTTGGACCCGCTGGGGATGCCCCTGGTCACTACAGCCTTGTCTGGAGAGCGGGCCGATGACCCCTTGTACATCCCTGCCATTCGCCGGGTGCGGGAAAGCCTTCAGCGCCAGGGATTGCTGTACATCGGGGATTGCAAGATGGCGGCGCTGAAGACGCGGGCTTTTGTCCAGGCCGGAGATGACTTCTACCTGTGTCCGTTGTCGCAGACCCAATTGCCGCCAGAAGAGTTGGAAGCCTACCTGGCCCCAGTCTGGGATGGAACACAGGCACTGACGGATATCTACCGTCGGAAGGAAGATGGCCAGCAAGAACGCATTGCCGAAGGCTTCGAACGACTGGAGACCCTGACGGCAGAGGTAGATGGAGAAACGATCACCTGGACGGAACGGCGGTTGGTGGTGCGCTCGCTGAAGCAAGCCCAGGCCGCCGAAAAGGCACTGCGTACCCGCTTGGCGAAGGCCCAGGCAGCCCTGGCGGCCCTGAACGAACGGCGGCGGGGCAAGAAGCGTTTTATAGAAGTGGAAGACCTGCGTCAGACTGCGGAAGCGATTGTGGCACAGTATCGGGTTCAGGGCTTGCTGCGATTGAGCTACCAGGAAACCGTTCATGAACGCCCGATGCGGCGTTACCGGAACCGGCCAGCCACAGTGCGGGTGGAACGGGAAGTGCGGGTGACGGCGGAAGTTGATCAAGCAGCGGTGGAAGAAGCCGTGCGTCGGCTGGGCTGGCGAGTATATGCCACCAATGCCCCTGCCGGGCAACTGGCCCTGACGCAGGCGGTGCTGGCCTACCGCAGCGAATACATCATCGAACGCGGCTTTGGACGCCTGAAGGGAAAGCCGTTGTCGCTGACGCCCATGTACTTGCAGCGGGATGACCATGCCACCGGATTGATCCGCTTGCTGACCATTGGGTTGCGGGTGGTGACGTTGCTGGAGTTCGTCGTTCGCCGCCGTCTGGCAACGGAAGGAAGCAAGTTGGCGGGACTGTATGCTGGAAACCCCAAGCGGTCCACGGCTCGGCCCACCACCGAACTGCTCTTGAAAGCTTTTCAAGAGATTACCCTGACAATCATTCAGGAAGTCGATCAAACGCATCGTCATCTCACACCACTCACTGGACTGCAACAGCGTATCTTGGAATTATTGGACTTCCCATTGGCAACCTATACAAAAATCCGCGCGGATTCTTCAAAACCACCCTGAAAATGAGCGAACCGTGAGAACTAAGGCTTCACATTTCACACTGGAGGGACCGATGGAACTCGCAGACGAACTA
>CAYNWI010000512.1:0-1843 GCA_964400825.1 uncultured Anaerolineae bacterium
CGAGGAAAGCCACCTGGCTCTGTGAAGAGTTGGGTGGCTTTCCCTGACTTTCAATAACCCTATCCTTCAAGCCTAAACGTCCCTGGTCTTCACGTTGCCTCTGAGCCCTGTTCGGTCCCCTACGGGGCGTGGCTTTTCAGGATCACGGGCAGGTACACGGTGCGAACAATGGGTGAGATGGCGATGGCATAACGGACCTCGGTCTGGTAGAGGCCTCCCTCCCAGTCTCCAGAAGTCAACATCGGTTCCTGGGGAAAGCTCCGAGGGAGGTTTTGGCCAGAGAAAACTCCAACGGCGTTAGCATCTTTGTAATCGGCCGGCCCCCAATTCCCACCCGGTCTCTCGCTCTCCACAACGTGGTACATGTCATGGGACAGGTATTGGGCATCGTTGTGCACCGTGTCCGGAGGATCCGGGGGGTGATCGTGCGACCCTGGAGGAAGGACCCGACCTGGCCAGCCCGCTTCGGCCCTATCATAAAACGGATCGCTGAAGAAGACGAGCCGATTGCGCGAATCCACCCCGGCCATGGTGACGAAGTGCCCTCCCTTTCCGATCCACTGTTGGTACTGGTCATCCCACATGTAGAAGGACAGGAGCAGGATGACGCCGCCGTCTTGCTCTACCTCGTCCACCACCCATTCAAAGGGAGGCTGGTGGACTATGGTGACCTCGTAGAAATCCGCCAGGCCCTGGCGAGCCAGGTACTCGTTGAGGGCAGCGTGCATGTCCCACACAGAGGCGCCCAGATGCGGCATACCGGTACGCTGTCCATCAGTGTCCATCAGCAGAGCCAGATCCTCAACGAACGCGGGCAAGTTTCGCGGATCGTGGTCGTCCCACACATAGGGAGGATACGACTGCACTAAGGGATAGTGGTCGTTGATCGTCGGCAGAGGCACTGGTTGGCGTTCCATCTTGGAATCGAACCACCACAGACAGTTGGCCACTGCTACTGGGCCGCAGTAGGTCCAACTTTGCGTCCCAGGGTACCTCCATTCATCCTGCCGTTGGTCGAAGTCGGGCATCCCGTTGGGAGCGTAGTCAACCCAGTCACCCTCCTTCCAGTAGGGCGTTACCGTAGGCGTGGGCGTATTGGTGAGTGTAGGCGTGCTGGTCGGTGTTGGCGTCTTTGTTGGCGTCGGGGTCGAAGTTTCCGATGCAATCGGCTCAGGCGGATAGGCAGATGCTGGCAGATTGAAGAATAGCATCGCCAGCAACATCGCTCCCAAAACCAGGGAAATACCCCAAAACCTTCTTTTCCGTATCAAAGGAATCATACCTTCCGAGGGTTGGAGACGCTGCCCCGATAGTTCCGAGCGTCTGCTGAGCGCCGGTATTCTACTAAATAACCTTTGAGATGTCAAACTTTGATGGGTTGAAGCTCTCACTGTTATGTGTCTGCTCTCCAGGTTGATTCATACGAGGAAAGCCACCAAGCTCTGTAGAGAGTTTGGTGGCTTTCCCTGACTCTAGCTAACTCTGCCCTTTACAGACAGCGAAACGTGGCTCGTTGTTAGCCGTAGTTTTTGAGGATGATGGGCAGGTAGATCTTGTGCACCTCGAACTCGAACTGCACGCCGCCGACCAACTCGTCGTTAATGAAGGCCTCCACGGCTACCAGGTGAGTATCTCCCGGCAAGACCTCATCGTTTAGCCTCAACATCTTTAACGCTGTGGTTGGCTGGATGCGAAGGGTTCTCGATACGGTCTCGCCTGGCCCCAGTGTAACCTCATTGCCCTCCACCACCTCCGCGGACAATCCGGCAGGAAGGCCGACCCCCTTAACGTCCAACTGCACCGTCTGGGTATCGCCGCTGGAGTTGTGCACACTGAACCCCAT
>CAYNWI010000513.1:0-501 GCA_964400825.1 uncultured Anaerolineae bacterium
GACCCAGTTCGGGGTCGAGTATCAGCCAAGAATCCCCCAAATCAATCCTCCCTTCTGTAAAAATGGCCGCGCGGTGGTAGCGCAGCAGCGGATGCTTAAGCCAACCGGGCGGCGGCTCTTGGTCAATGAAGTGTTTGAACACCGGATAGGTAGAGACGGTGACAATGCGTCGAGCGAGTTCGGCAGCCAACTCCCGATTCGGTCGCTCCTCCAACGAGATCGGTTGCCCGCCGTCAGGGTCAAGGGTCACACCGTCGGCTTGCCGGTGCAGGCAGACCAGGGTGACGCTGGGGCGGGTCAGGCGGGTCATCGCCCGCCAGGTCTCGTGCAGCTCAGGGTTGTCCTCGTCCAGTTGGAGGTTGCCCGCGCTCAGCACGTCCTCGTCGTCCGGAGGGGGGATCAGGTTCTTGCGGGCTTTGTATCGCTCCTGCTTCATCTTCTCGGTCATCGCCTGGTAGGCTTGCTCCAGTGCTTTGCGCAACGGGGTGTCCAGATCGTCGG
>CAYNWI010000513.1:511-1839 GCA_964400825.1 uncultured Anaerolineae bacterium
GGGCTCTCGTCGTCGTAGACAGCATCAACCAATGGCTGCACATCGGCAGGGACGGCGATTTTGGACCGCCCGCGCAAGGCCAGGTAGGAACGCAGCAGAACGTAGGGCGCGTAGATCCATCCATCGCTGCCCCATTGGGGGAGACCGTCTTGCATTTCGGGTATTGTAATCATCAAACGAGGAACCATCAAATGGGGTGGACGGTCCGCGCGAGTGTGGCGGTGTAGTCGCCCGGCGCGCTGCAAAATCAGGTCTGCCGGAGCCGGGTCGGTGATCATCAGGTCGAAGTCCAAATCGAGGCTTTGCTCGATGACCTGGGTGGCGACGACGATGGCGCGCTCCGGTCGCGCCCCATCCTTCTTGCCAAACCGATCCAACACCAACTTCTCGATCCCCTGACGCTGGTACAGGGGAAAACGGGCGTGAAAGAGGATCAGATTGTCTGGTGACACGATTTCGGCATCGCACAACGTCTGGTAGATTGTCTGGGCACGTCCCACCGTGTTGCAGATGACAGCGGCGCATCCGCCCTCCTTCAGCGCGTTCCCCAGAGTTTCCACCACGGCTTTCGGCTGGCGATCTGTCCATTCCACGGTCAGTATGCGGGCACCGGTGGCGCTTGTCTCCACGGGGAGCACGCCGTCTGCCTCAGCAGTGGCCCAGGAGATGGCCGGATAGGGAACCAGCCGGGTGAAGGGGCGCCCTGTGTAAGCTTCCATCAGTTGGCGGCGGGTCTGATCTGACAAGGTGGCTGAGAGTAAGATGACCGGGGTGCCCATCGTCGCCAACCATTTAAGCAGGTGCTGGAACAGAGTGGACATGTAGGTGTCGTAGGCGTGAATCTCATCAAAGATGACCGTCTTGTGGCTCAACCCGAACAGGCGAACGAAGAAGTGTTTGGTTTGCAGGACGCTCATCAGGGCCTGGTCTACGGTGCCTACGGCGAAGGGAGCCAGGAAGCTGCGCTTCTTGGGTAGGAACCAACTGTGGGCAACGACGGTGTGCTCGTCTGATTCGTCAATGGCCGCCAGGCGCAGGTCTTCCATGTCGTCCGACCAGGCGGCATTACCGTGCAATAGCAGCAGGTCTACCTGTTGGCCAGCGTGCCGCTGCTCCAAGAAACGTTTCACGCGGCCCAGCATTTGGTTGCTGGTGGCCTGGGTAGGCATGGCAACGTAGGTCCCGCGTTGTTGCTCGGCCTGCAGCCAGTGATCGGCCAGGTAGAGAGCGGCCTCGGTTTTGCCCTCGCCAGTCGGCGCTTCGACGATGACTAACGCCGGAGCGCTCACCTGTTCGGCCAGTGAAACAATCGCCTCCTGCAACGGTCG
>CAYNWI010000514.1:0-1830 GCA_964400825.1 uncultured Anaerolineae bacterium
TAGGCCCGCCTGATCTCGCCAGCGGTGGCCGTCTCCCCCAGACCCAGGCGGCGCCGCGCCTCGTCAATCGCCTCGAAGGAAGGCACCTCCACCTCTACGGTAGCGAAGCTATAGGGCGGCAGAGGCCCCACGCGGCGGAAGGTGAGCTGGCCCTCGAACTCCTCGTCCAGCAGCTCTAACTGCTGGTCCAACGCCTCCTGCCCCGCTTCATCCACCAGCAGGGCCACGTTGACCACCATGCTGTCGTCCATGAGTGGGTTGACCACCGAGTCCAGAGCCACCTTACCCAATGAGTAGATCAAGTAGTCACGCGAGGAGGCTCTGCGCTGTTCCAGTGACTTCTGGACCAGTTGGCCGATGGCCACCCGCTCGATCAGCGTCTCTTCGGGGGGATGGCCTGCTATTTGGGCTTTGAGTTGGGCGATGTGGGCCTCCTGGCCGATCTTCTGGAAAACCTGCTGGAGGTCCCACAGGACCACCACTTCCATCTGCACCCGACCTGCGAATTCTTCCAGGGTGGTGCGGAAGAGGGCCTCTCCCTGCGCCAGGAGACGGCGCACGGAGTCCTCATCGGGCAGGACGGTGCCGAACTTCACCGGTAGGACCGGAAAGGCCCGCATCACTGCCTCGACAACGCGTTGGTGGGCCACCAGGTAGCGGGCCGCCTGGTCTCGCTTCAGACCCCGGTAATCCGCCAGCGGGCTGGCGCTGACCACGGCGGCCAGATCACGGTGCGGGACGGTGTAGACCTCGTCCTGCTCGTCGTCCACCCCGGCTACTTCGTCGAAGATCACCCGGTTCCCTGTGGGGATAATGGCGTACACGTACGTTGCAGTCATTTTGTGACACTCCTGGATCTCAAATAGGTAGAAGCGGAGAAACGCCTGGTTGCCTTTTCTGTTTTTCTATATCTTAGCTACTTTTAGCTATGCCCTCCAACGCCCTCTCAAAGTGTCGCCTGCCGATATCGAGCAAATTGTCTCCGTGTCTCCATGTCTCCATGTCTCCGTGTTCACCTTGCTCCTCCAGATACTCGCGGATGGCCAGCATGGCTGCCTGGCGGCAGAGGCCCTCGATGTCGGCCCCCACCAGGCCCTCGGTGAGCTCGGCCAGTTCCGCCAGGTCCACGGCTGGCGCCAACGGCTTGCCCTGGGTGTGCACCCGGAAGATAGCCAGTCGTGCCTCTCGGTCGGGCACGGGCAGCTCCATCAGCACCTCAAAACGGCCAGGGCGCAAGAGGGCCGGGTCCACGATGTCCAGACGGTTGGTGGCCGCCAGCACGACCACCGCTTTGAGTTCCTCGATGCCGTCCATCTCGGCCAGAAGCTGGCTGACCACCCGCTCGGTGACGTGGGAATCAGACCCGGCTCCCCGACGGGGGGCCAGGGCGTCTATCTCGTCGAAGAAGACGATGCAGGGCGAGGCTTGCTTGGCCTTCTTGAACACCTCGCGGACACCACGCTCACTCTCGCCAACCCACTTCGTCAACAGCTCAGGGCCTTTCACCGAGATGAAGTTCGCTTCGCTCTCCCTGGCCACTGCCTTGGCCAGCAACGTCTTGCCTGTCCCCGGCGGCCCGTAGAGCAGGATTCCCTTGGGAGGAGCGGTATGGACGTGGGCGAAGAGGGGAGCGTACTGAAGGGGCCACTCCACCGTCTCCATCAGCAGGCGCTTGATCTCCTCCAGCCCGCCGATATCGTCCCAGCCCACATCGGGCACCTCGGTGAAGACCTCGCGGATGGCCGAGGGCTCCACCTCGGCCAGGGCCGCCATGAAGTCGGCCGATGTCACCTCCAGGGCCATGAGTTTCTCGTAGGGGATGTGGGCCTG
>CAYNWI010000515.1:0-1826 GCA_964400825.1 uncultured Anaerolineae bacterium
CTTTCTGTGTGGTACAGAGCTCTGTTTTCGCTCTTCATAATCGTCTTGCTATATTGGACCGTTGTGCGTAAGAGAGAGTTTAAAACTACCCATTCATTCGTTGCCGACTCGGCTACAGAGGCCGAGTTCTTCGCCAAGTGGTACTCACGAAAGGGAAGGCTGCTGATTTTCTGTACGGACTTGGACTGGTTATCGACTCCACTCTACGACAAGGTTGTAGATGCACTGGTAAGGAAAGGTAACACTCAAATTTTGCGCAAAAATCGGGGGGTACCAAACCTAATCATGCACTTTGACAATTGAGGTAGAATGCTGCCATCAGTGATGAGCTACGGGTAGCCGAAGTGGGTCAATAGCCGCTCCAAGCCTGAGGCAACGGCCTCCGCATGAGGGTGAAGGCGGTTGAGTTGCACCTCAACAAGCTGTTCCTGGGCGAAGAACAAACGGCCTGGCATGCTCAAAACATCCTCCGTCAGCCGTGTGGTGCCAAACTCCGCTAACGGCCCTTCAGGAAACATCCATTGCAACGTCCAAGTCAGGAGATTGTGTGCAATATCCGTGAGCAGGATCAGCGCCTCTTGGGCAGCCAGATGCTTCTTGCGACGCCGTTCTAGTTTCAACCCACCTTTGTCGGCCTGTATCTCTGTTTCGCACGCCCCGCGGTCATCATAGTCGGCAATGATCTCAGCCATTGTCCACTCCATAACAGAGCAGACGACAGTGCTGTACTTGACTAAGCCGCCCTCGGTCTGCCAGCGCAGAACCAGATGCTGGGTCGGACGAACATAGGTAGGTGGGGCACTGGCCCGTGCTACCCAACGCTCTCGTCCCAGGGGCTGCCAGTCCTCCGCTGCGACTTGACGGGCATAGGCCCCTGGACGCCGACCGCCTTTTCCTTTGGCCAAGACTTGCCAGTAGGCATTCAGCGCATGGTTGACGTTGGCGTCACCGCCAAAACCGGCGTCCGAGCGCAACACCGTGCGTTGTTTCTGGGCGGGTGTCAAGCCAAGGCAAGGTTCCAAGGCCCCCAGTACCGGCACATAGGTTGGGCCACTATCTTGCTTGCCCGGGTAGATGTGCGAGAACAAGGTCTCATGATACTGGGGCGCATGGACGCGAGCCAATTGACGGCCATAGGTGTTTTTGACCTTGAACTTGCCCTTCGTGCTCCCTTCAGCGTTCTTGGAAATTGGCAAGGGCGTCAAGTCAATGTCCAGCCATAGCCAATCGCGCTCAAAGTTGTGCCGTAGGGCGTGGCTCTCGCGCCGGAACAAGGCTTCGCTCCCCTGGCGTAATTGGGCGACCTGTGGAGCGCTGAAGGTGTCCAAGGTTCGTGCCAGGGTTGATTGCTCTGCAAAGCGATCGCGACCCCAAGCGCGTGCCAGGGCAAGATCAGGTCGCAGACGCGTGTTAACCTGAGCAATGGCACGACACCCTGCCAAAATGCTGACCATGAGGTCTAGCAACTTTGCCTCGGGCGTGTGGTCGACCGATTTCAGCGAGAGCTCAACTTGATCCCAGGCGATTTCCAGAAAACCGGTCCGTGTCAGGCAATAGCCTACGACACCCAGCGGGGCAAAGCTTGTGTCGTTAGGCATTTCCGTCAAACGAATGGTGGTCGGCATGGCACTCCTCCTTGTAGAGATGTGCCATACATTCTACCTCAATTGTTAAGGTTCACAAGGGGACATTTGGTCCCCCGCCAATTTTGCGCAAAAATTGGGTATCAGGAAAAGACTGATAAACATAACACTTAGACCCAGACAGCGTCACCAGGCTTGGCAAGCCTCTTTGCCTTTTGCCCGTCAGTGGGTTATAATGTGTCT
>CAYNWI010000516.1:0-1826 GCA_964400825.1 uncultured Anaerolineae bacterium
CCCGCTGATCACGAAGCCGTTGGTCGGCATTGGTGGATAGGTGCCTGGCACATTGACGACACCAACTCGCCTACCCGCGTCACTAATAATGGACCATATTGTCGCGCTCCGCAAGGACCTGGCGCTGTTGAGCGTGCGGTTTCCCAGCCCAGGAGAAAAGCGCCAGAAACTAGCCATACCGTGCTTGGCCGGATGCTTGCCTGTTGCGAAAGACGTCCACGCCGGTACACTGTACGGCGGCACAACAGACTGCAGCCGTCCCCGTACTCCCCGGCGGATCGCTTCGGCCAGGTTCGGCAACCGCCCCTCATCAATCCAAGGCTCTAACAAATCAAACGTAGCACCATCCAGCCCTAATACGAGGACACGTGTATTTGGTGGGGTCATCATAATAATAGCTCTCCCAGATCCCTCCTGAATTTGCCAATGCAAGGGCTACGGGCGGAGGAGGAACTCACTATAGTGCAAGCCCCCTAGTTGCAACAGCACCCATTGAACCGCCGTTTTCAACTTCCCACCCGACAGCGGATAGAAGCGCCACTTCTCCTCGGGATCGTCCAGTCGGCTAGCGATGATTCGAAACCTGGCACCACGACATACCCTGGCAACCCCAGCGTGAGTATAAATATTTGGATGCTCTACCTCAGGCCTAAGGCTCTTCAAGGTGCGCATGATTGTTCCATAGGTGTTGACTGCCAGGTATACAAGTCCGCTCGTTCGCAAAACCCGGCGCAGCTCAGCCAAAACCCGATCAGGCGCTTCGCAGTGATCTAACACGTTGCAAATAATCGCTATGTCGAAGCACGTATCAGGGTAAGGCAAGGCCTCAGCCCGGCCTTCCACCAGAAGCACAGCCGGGTTTATCACTGTCCCAAACTCCTCACGATAAAAACTCGCCAAGGTGTCGTATCCATAGCGAGTACCCCACTCGAACTGATCTACTAACCCTGCAGCTCCGCCCCCGATCTCGAGTACACGGGTCGTGCTGTTGATTGGAAAGTAGTGATGAATCCAGTCCTTAATCCGCCTGGCCCTGGCCTGGATTCTGACACGAAAGGCCTCAGATAGGATCCACTCCCTATGCTGCACCCAAAAGGCACGTTCGGCCCGCTGAGCCTCCTGCCAGCGATGTGACGGGGTATCTTCATGTGCCAAATCAGTCATGATCCCATCCACGCCCATTCCAGAATAGATCTGTGCAACTGAATCTTTCTTCTGTAACGACTACGCGCCTCTCCACTGCGGCAAACAAGGCTACCAACCCAGAAGACAACCTGTTTAGCGATGCTCAACCCCAAAATGAGGATCCGATAAGCCGCAGCATACCTGGGGCCGCGAGTCTTAAGAAAGAAGAGGTACATACTTCGCAAAGCCTCAATGCCCATCTGCTCTGCAACAAGCTGGCTGCTTCTAGCACCCAAGTGCATCACGGTCGGTTGAGTGTAGAAGAAGACCTGCCAGCCGGTCTTCTTGATGCGGTAGCACCACTCCACATCCTCGCCATACATGAAGAAGTCCTCATCCAGCAAGCCCGCGTCCTCTATCACTTCCCGTCTGATCATCATGCAGGCACCTGAAAGGGCATCTACTTCGCGGCTATCCTTGTGGTCCCAGTAGGTCATCATATAGTCGCCGAACAGCCGGCTATGCGGAAAGCGGCGGTCCAATCGTAGCTTTTCGAAGAGCTCACTACTCAGTGACGGGTAGCGTCGAGCGCAGCGCGGGTCAATAATTCCGTCCACGTCCACGATCCGCGGTCCTAGCACACCGATGTTGGGATGCTCGTCGAGAAAGGCGACCATCTGTCCCAAAGCATCATCAGGCAA
>CAYNWI010000517.1:0-1818 GCA_964400825.1 uncultured Anaerolineae bacterium
GCCTCCTCACGACTCTGCATCATCTTGTTCACCCACATGCCGTACACGCTGGACATGCCCAGCAGGCGGCGGGCGTTGGCCGTGGGAGCGGTGTCGAAGACGTAGGCCTCGTATTTGTCCTCGAACATGAGGTCAATCATGTTCTCGAACATGGCCGACTCTTCGAAGGCCGGGTTCATGGTGGCCGATTCCACAAACTCGTCGGCCTTGGTCTTGATGTCGGCGTATTTGAGGAACCATTGGATCTTCTGGGTCAGTTCTACCTTTGACTTCTCAATGGTATCTTTGGTGTCAATCTCGTAGGCCAGCAGGTTCGGCGCTCCCTGCACTGGCGTTGGCGCGCCGAAGACGTCCTGGCCGAGCAGGCTGCTGAGGGAGTGCACCGGGTTGGTCGAGGCCAGTAGCGTGCGCTTGCCATGCTGGGCGATCCACAGCGCGGCCGCGCCGGCCATGACGGTCTTCCCCACGCCGCCCTTGCCGCCGAAGAAGATGTATTTCATCTGTGGGTGTTCGAGCAGGAATTGGCTGGTCGTTTTCTCGATCATGCCTCACCTCCAAACAGCGCATCCGCCACCTTGCCGATCATCTCCAGGCCGGTGATGTCCCGTTCAAACTCGGGCACACTCGTCAGCACCTCGTCGCCAAAGGTCTCGTCTATCTCCTCGATGTACTTCTCTTGCATCTCGATGCGGTTCCGCAGGTACGCCGGGATGTCCTGCTGGGACAGTTCCGGCGGGATGACGCGATTCACAATGTAGCCGGAGATGGGCACGTCGTACTTGGCGAACAGCTTTGCTGCCTTGAGTGTATCCAGGATGATCATCTCCTCCGGCGTGATGACGAAGAAAAAGGCGGTCTTCTCGCGGTCGGTGAGGATGCTGGAGGAGGTGTTGATGCGTTCTTTGATGTATTGCAGTTCGGTGAGAATCTGGTCCTCCTCTGTCTCCTTCTTACGCTCCAGCATGGCCGCCACTTGTGCGTATTCCGCCATCTCCTCGCGCAGTGAGGTGATCTTGCCAATCCATTCGTCGTAGACGCTGGCCATGCTCAGGTAGTAGAGGGCATGGCCCAGGGGCACCAGGTCGTAGATGTAGTAGTCGAATTCCGCGCCGACGACGATGTCCACCACGGCGTCGAAGATGGCGCTCTCTTCCATCGCCGGCTCGGCCGCGGCCGCCTGGATGTAGTGCTCAATCTCCTCCGGCATCTCATCCAGGCCATACATGTCGCGGATTTTCTGGCGGATCTCGTCCTGGTATTCCTTGATGTGCCGGTCGGCGTCAATCTCCTGAGCGTAGAGGTTGGGCATGATCTCCACTGCCCCTTTGCCGAAGATGTCCTGCTCGAAGATGTCGGAGAGGGACGCCTGGGGGTCCACCGAAAAGACCAGCACTCTGTAGCCTTGCTTTGCCAGCCAGTAGGCAGTGGCGGCGGAGAAAGTGGTCTTGCCCAGTCCGCCCTTGCCGCCGAACTCGATGTAGCGACGGTTGGGGTGTTCACGAAAGATTTGTGCGAGTGACAATGTTGCCTCCTTATGCCAATGCGTCGGTCAGGTCTCGCTCGCGTAGCATGCGGCGCTTCCAGGTGCTGATCTGCGGCACCACGTAGGGCAGCAGGCGCAGCGAGTAGTAGGGCGGCAGGATGGGGATGCCCAGCAGGTCGCCCATCGTGATGAGGATGAACAGGTGCTCCATGCTGCCGCGAGTCTTGAGCGCGAAACGAGTCATGTCGTGGCCGGCCATGCCGTAGAGGAACTCCTTGGCCGAACGGCCCCAGCGCTTCAGCAAGCCCTGTCGTTCTTCTTCGCTCATGCTTTAC
>CAYNWI010000518.1:0-1816 GCA_964400825.1 uncultured Anaerolineae bacterium
ATGGGTAGTAGACCTCGATGGGACCAACTTTATGAGCATCCTTCGACCATCCTGCCTTGGGTCAAGGTGAAAAACCTCGGAAGCCACATCCTGGGCAAGGTCCTCAGGCGCATACGAGATGACTGGCAGGAGCACTGGGGCTATAGCCCTGTGCTTGTGGAGACCTTTGTCGACCCCGAACGATATGAGGGCAGCTCCTATACGGCGGCCAACTGGCACTACCTGGGGATGACCACCGGTAAGGGTCTCCCACGCAAAGGCAAGAGCTACAGCACAACCCCAAAGAAGATTTTTGTGAGGCCTCTGGTCAAGGATTTTCGAGCCCTGCTTTGCTCGGAGCACCTTCAGGGCAGGGTGGAGCAATGAGCACGGTGAGCAGTAGGCCGAGCAGGGAAGAGATACAGAAGAGAAGAAGGGAGAAGAAGAAGGCCGAGAAGGCACTGCGTGCACGACAGAAGGCCGAAGGGCTGAACCTGCCATCCAAGGCGGCTATACCCAACCGCACGTGTCGATACAAAACCGTGGAAGAAGACAAGAGAGCCCGGCAGGATGCGACCACTGAACAGATCAGGGTCTTTCGAGCAAAGCTGCCCGTGCTCCTACCACGGTTGTCCAGGATTAAGGACCCGAGGAATCCCAAGAAGATAAAACACCGGCATACCCTGCTCATGATCTACGGTATCCTGAGCTTTGTTTTTCAGATGGCCTCCCGACGGGAGGCCAACCGGGAAATGACCCGCCCCATGTTCATGGAAAATCTGAAACTACTCTTTCCTGAACTGGAAGATCTGCCTCACCACGACACCCTGATGCGTCTTCTCGCCACAATTGAGGTGGGGAGATTGAAAGTGCCCTGATTGAATTAGTCAGGAAATTGATACGGAACAAGAAATTCGCTCGGTTCTTGGTTGATAATCGGTACCCCATTGCCATCGATGGTACCCAAAAGGCTGTCCGGGACGTGCTGTGGAGTGAGCAATGCCTGGAGAGGGAAGTGGGCACAGGCGATGATACCCACATGCACTACTACGTGTATGTGCTGGAGGCCAGTCTGGCATTCCATGGTGGCATGACGATTCGCCTCATGAGCGAGTTTTTGAGCTACACACAAGGTGACACGGACACCAAAAGACAGGACTGTGAACAAAAGGCGTTCACGCGACTGGCCAAGCGGTTACACGATGAGTTTGGCCATCTTCCCATCATGGTCTTGCTGGATAGGCTGTATCCTAACGGTCCCATTATGGAACTATGCCGTAAGAATAAGCGGGATTATATGATAGTTTTGCAGGACAAATCCCTTACGAGCGTCTGGGAGGAATATGAAGGGCTGAAGAAGCTTGAAACCAAGAATTATTGTAATACAACTTGGGGCACCAGAAGACAGAGATTTGAGTGGGTGAATCATATCGAGTACTATTATGGCCCCCACGAAAGGAAAAGGCAGATCGTCCACGTCGTGGTGTGTGAAGAAAGCTGGCATGAGATAGCTAGGGACTCTGATGAGGTTATCACCAAGAAATCTCGCCATGCCTGGATCTCCAGCAAACCTCTTTGCAGGCAGAATTTGCATGAACGGTGCAATCTGGGCGCACGGCATAGGTGGGGGATTGAATCAGGCATCCTGGTGGAGAAACGGCATGGGTACCACTACGAGCATATCTTCTCGTATAACTGGAATGCGATGAAGGGGTATCACTATCTGATGCGACTGGGGTACCTGATCAATGTCCTGGCCCTTTACTCTGAACGTCTTATACCAATGGTTCGTGAGTTGGGCGTGCAAGGCTTCATCCGTTTCGTTCGTGAAACCATA